>JARGOI010000276.1 GCA_029212275.1 Thalassolituus sp. | reverse complement strand
CGATTCAAAGAGCTGGCCGATAAGAAACATGAAATATTTGATGAAGATCTACAAGCTTTGGTAAGTGAGGCACGCAGTGCCGATGTGGTCGAGTTTTATCAGTTTGTATCGCTAGAAAGTCATTCTGCCACCGGTGAAAAACCTGTGTCTTCTGTCGTAATTAATATCGACGGTCAAGAACAGCGCAGTCAATCCAATGGCAGTGGTCCGGTTGATGCAACGTTCAAAGCCATCGAAGCCATTGTTGAATCGAACACCACGTTGCAACTGTATTCGGTTAATGCCATCACCCAAGGAACGGATTCCCAAGGTGAAGTGACCGTGCGCTTAGAAAAAGCGGGACGCATTGTGAATGGCAGTGGTGCCGATACCGACATCATTGTGGCGTCAGCGAAGGCCTACCTTCATGCGCTTAATTTGTTGCAGCCGGGTCGTGAGCGCACGCACCCGCAGAACGAAGGCGTCTAGTGATTGAGGTTTTAACGTATGCTTGAGTCGCAACGCATCAATTATCTCCGGTCTATGGGCATCACCCAATGGATGCCGCGCACGCAGCTGCCTCATGCGGCCCCATCGCGTTGGTTGCCCGAAGCCAAAACGATTGCGCATACGATCGCCATGACTCGCACCGAGACGGGTATGCGGCCTGCGGCTGCCGCCGATTTGTTGCATGACTTCAACGAAGCGACTCACGGCAAAGAAACGACTAACCGCAACGAGTCAATGAGTGCTGACGTCAACGGTACTTCTGCAGCCGCTAAACACGCTGGCACAGCAAGCACTAACGCGTTGGCTCGATCACAAGGTGCGCCTGTTTCAGCAAACGCTTCTGCGACTCACTCTTCTGTATCTCAATCTGCGACAAAACCGACGTTAGAGTCAGTAAATGCTGAAAAACTTCAGCCATCAGAACAACCCGCCTTCGTGGCGTCCACCGATCCACGTAATATCCCCCGATTCGAATTGATTTTTCTCAATGTTCCTGACCATGGATTATGGATTGTGGACGATGCGAAGAAGTTAGAGTCGTTGCAAAAGTTTATCGCTAACGTCATGAGCGCAATGCATGTGCCGCTTAATTGGATGCCACAACCCGTAATCTTTCGCTGGCCATTTATAGAATCACTTAACGAAGATCAAAGTGAAGCCGTGGCCTTGCAAGCTCTCGGCGCTCAGTGGCAATTTTGCAAGGAACAAGGATCTCGGTATGTCATTACTTGTGGTAACGGCGCTCGCGATTGGTTGTCTCGCATCCAGCAGTCATCTCATGTGCATATTGAAGATTTAGACGCTCTAAAAAACGATGCCTCTTTGAAGCGCCAGTTTTGGTTGGATCTTATTCGTGTTTCTTCTAAATAAGTTGAAGCTAAGATGATAATACGCAAAGCCAGTTTGGCTGATTTGGATAAGGTGATGCTGGTCGAACAGGCCTCGCACACGCACCCGTGGTCAGAAAGTATCGTACGCCGTTATCTACAAAAGCCAGGCACCGTATGGGCGCTAGAAACGGAGTTTGACTATTGTGGCCATGCCATTATCAGTCAGGTCGTCGATGAAGCTGAATTGCTGATGATCAGCATTCATCCCAAGCACCAAGGAAAAGGTTACGGCAAGGCATTACTAACGTTTGTGATGAGTAATTTAGAGCAAGCGGGCATTCGTAATATGTTCTTAGAAGTACGTGAGTCTAATGTGGCGGCGATTGCGCTCTACGAAAGCCTTGGGTTTTGTGAAACGGGTCGTCGATACAATTATTATCCGTCAGATCGAGGTCCAGAAGACGCTCTGCTTTATTCGATTGAGTTACTCGACTGATGATTATTCTTGGCGATTTTCTTTGGGTAAATCTCTTATTGGCACCGCTAGCGCTGTTGATTTTAATCATGACGATTCGCAACACCAACTGGTCGGCGTTTAAACAACACAAAGGGGCGCAACATTTTTTCGGCGGCATAACGCTCATACTGATTGTTTTTTGGACCATGCGCGCCGGTATTTCTCCAGGGCTCCATTTTCATGCATTGGGCTTTACTGCACTGACGTTATTGATGGGGTGGCCCTTTGCCTTACTTTCCAGTGCCTTAATCGTCAGTGCGATGGTGATACTGGGTAAAATCACAATCAATGATGTAGCGCTGTCTTGGTTGTTGGTTTGTGTTGTACCGATTGCCTTTACTTACTTCTTTTACCGACTAGTGGATCGTTTCTTACCGCACAATCCATTTGTCTATATTTTGGTTGCTGGATTTTTCAACGCAGGAATCACCCAAGCGGTTTACGCATTATTGGCCGGAGGATGGTATGCCATGACGGGTGTCTACAGTGTCGAACATATCTGGGATAACTATTGGTGCAACCTACCGCTGATGATGTTTCCAGAAGGCATTATGAACGGAATGTTCATTGCTGGAATGGTCAGTTTTAGTCCGCAATGGCTCAGTACGTTTGATGAGCAATCTTATTTCGGTGAGGAATGACGCTCTGTTTTATTGTAACTTTATTGCAAACAGACGCTTTCTATTGGCCGCTTCACGCGGTGCTCTATTTTTGCGATAATCCGCCCCCATTTTACTTGCTACCATTCGGGACTGAACTGTCACTATGAAACCGCAAATCGCCGAACTTTTGTCAGCCGCTGTCGACCAGCTCAAACAACAAGCTGTTTTGCCAGCAGACTGTGAGCCTCGCATTCAAGTCGACAATACCCGTGATAAAGCGCATGGTGACTTAGCCACGAATTTAGCCATGATGTTAGCTAAGCCCGCCGGAAAAAACCCGCGTGAGTTAGCTCAGTTAATTGTCGATGCTATTCCTACATCTTCCATCATTAAAAAAACCGAAATTGCCGGTCCCGGATTTATCAATTTTTATCTCAGCGATGAATCAACCTCAAGCATCGTGCGTGCAGTCCTAGAACAGCAATATCAGTACGGTCGCAGTAATGTTGGCGAAGGCCGTAAAGTACAAGTGGAATTTGTTTCTGCTAACCCGACTGGGCCTTTGCACATTGGTCATGGCCGCGGTGCCGCCGTAGGTGATTCGATTTGTCGTCTGCTGAAAGCGACCGGCTGGGATGTCACCAGCGAGTTTTACTACAACGATGCCGGCCAGCAAATCAGTAATCTCGGCCTGTCGGTGCAGGCTCGTTGCAAAGGATTTACCCCCGAGCATGAAAGCTGGCCCGAGAATGGCTACCGCGGTGAGTACATTGTCGATTTAGCGAAAAGCTATATGGCCGGTGATACCGTCGAGTCAGAAGATCAATACTTCACCGGCAAAGCGGATGCGGACGATATCGAAGCCATTCGTCATTTTGCCGTGGCGTATTTACGTCGCGAGCAGGATCAGGATCTAAAAGCGTTTGGTGTCGATTTTGACGTATATTTTCTCGAGTCGTCGTTATACAGCGAAGGTAATGTGGAAGATGCCGTGCAAAAACTGATCGGCAACGGCTATACCTACGAAGAGGGTGGTGCCTTGTGGTTACGTACCACTGATTTTGGTGACGATAAAGATCGGGTGATGCGCAAAACCGACGGTGGTTACACCTACTTTGTGCCAGACGTTGCTTACCATTTAAACAAGTGGCAGCGTGGTTTTACGCGCGTTATCAACGAACAGGGTGCTGATCATCACAGCACCATCACACGAGTTCGTGCCGGCTTACAAGCGCTGCAAGCCGGTATTCCAGAAGGCTATCCAGAATACGTATTGCACCAAATGGTGACCGTGATGCGCGGTGGTGAAGAAGTGAAAATTTCTAAACGCGCTGGCAGTTACGTCACCCTCAGTGATTTGATTGAAGAAGTGGGCCGCGATGCCACGCGCTACTTCTTAGTGGCGCGTAAAGCAGATGGCCAGCTTACTTTTGACATTGATTTAGCGCGCTCTCAATCTTCTGATAATCCGGTGTATTACATTCAGTACGCTCATGCGCGTGTGTGTTCTATTTTCCGTAAGTTGGCCGAACAGCATGGCCAATGGGATACCGAGAGTGGTTTGGCTGCCCTTGGTGCTTTGACACTGGAAACAGAGAAAGAATTGATGGTGAAATTAGGCCGTTACCCAGAAGTGGTGAATAATGCGGCTCATAATAACGAACCTCACGCGGTTGCTAATTTTTTACGTGAACTGGCGGGTGATTTTCATACTTGGTACAACTCAGAGAAAGCGCTGGTTGACGATGCAAACTTACGTAACGCGCGCTTAGCCTTAGCCGAAGCCATT
>JARGOI010000275.1 GCA_029212275.1 Thalassolituus sp. | reverse complement strand
TTAGCTTCATCGCTTTAGCGAGTATTTCAGTTGACGTGACTTTCATGTGATTCATCCTTCCTGGAATAAATTCAATTCCATCCTCCATAAAGAATGTTCTGAGTATTTACTCATAAAATTCGACACACCTAATACTCTGATTCCTCTGCTCAATTATGACACTGTCGACTGAGTGAATTTTACTGTCGCCAGAATCAGCTTTTCTGGCGGCAGAGGTCAAAAATACTGAAAAATCCTCCCAACTTATGTGACCTTGCATGATATAAATTTGCTTAAAATGACCTCGTGGCCGGTGATAAAAAACAAAAAAAGTGCTTGTAAATCAATAAGATGTAGTTTAAGGTATATTATTAGTCCGCCCTCCGGAGGCAGAGGTCGCAGATTCGAATTCTGCCGGGCGGGCCATCACTGCGATACATCCTCCAGTCTAAGAGTCACTGTTACCTTGGAACATCAAGTTAAGCTCGAACGTAGTTAGCTCGGAACTTATCATGAATTTAGGATTTGGTGCCGACGTATAGTAATCTTTCATAATCCTTCGCTGCTGTCTTCCACTCAAACCGTGAATGCAGCGCCCCCGACTTAAGCGTTTCCCATGCGTCTGTATCGCTACAAAACAGATCAACAGCATGCAGAGTCGTGTTGATAAAGGCGGTACTTTTGGAGGCCATGTCGTCGCCACTAAAGGTAAAACCATTGCGGCCATCAATGACCGTATCTTTTAGGCCACCGGTCGCATGGGCAATGCAGGGCATACCCCCGCGCATGGCGAGCATTTGACTGATTCCACAGGGCTCATAAATACTCGGCATGAGAAACATGTTGGCGTAATTGTAGAGGTGGTTAACCAAGGTTTCAGAATAGCCATTGAGAAACAAAAAGTTATCGAAACGAGCCATACAGCGGGAAAAGAGATGGTCGTATTGCGCTTCACCAGTCCCCACCATAATGAACAGGCCCGGTTTGAGGCGAGACAGTAGTTCCTCCAGTACCGTATGTTCGTCATATGGGGCAATCAACATGCCCAGTTTTTGATACGACATACGACCAATGGAGAGTAATACTGGGGTGTTGGCGCTACGCTTCTTGCGCAGGCGGTTAATTGCACGCAAGGCAAAGTAGTAGCTGGCGGAGTGTATATGTGAGTGTTTGATAGCGGGTAATGCCCATTTTTCCAAGCACTCATCCATCAGCTGATACAGGCCTTTGCTATCTGTTTGTGGCAACGGGTGACGGTAATCACAGCCGTTTAAGATACCATACAGACGACCTTCTGCTTTCGCCTGCAACAAATCAGACTCCAGCCCTTCGCCACCCACAACCGCTTCTTCCCAGTGACTGGGTTTAAGAATTTCTTCGGCGTACGTGGGAGAAACGGTATTCACCTTGTCCGCCAGACGGATGCCGGCGCGCATGAAGTTCACACAATCGCGACTGAAATGATCGCCCACCTGACGTACATCGTATTGCAAACCAGGAAACCATCCGTCAAGAGAGGAGTCATCACCATGCAAAGGGCGGATTCCCTGGATAGAGAGGTTATGAATGGAATACACCGTGCGCGCAGATTTCAACGAGCGATACGCTTCGGCATATTCTCTAAGAATCAGCACATTAGCGCTGTGCCAGTCGTGGCAATGAATCACATCTACCGCCGGCAATATCTTCTGCACCATGGCCTCGCACACCGCACTGCAGAACAGGGCGAATTTGTGTGCATCCGTGGCGAAAGGCCCGTAGTGATCAGCGCAATAAATAGCGCCCACACCGCCAGCGGAAAACAGCCAATGTTCGAGTACAAAATGAGTGACATTAGGATGTGATTCTTTAGCAGAGGCCACCCGAAACAGCTCAATTGTTTCTGTGCCACCAGCAAAGGGCGTGGCGAATTGTGTGACCGCTGAAGCGCGCTCGCTGGCCGCCAACACACCATAACCAGGACTGATTACCGAGACGGTATGCCCCAGCTCCGCTAGGGCCAAAGGCAGATCCCGCACGACATCGCCAAGGCCACCGACCTTGCCCCCTTCCAGAGCGTCGTTCTCCGCCGCCACCATCAAAATATGCATATTGCCTCTTACTGCAGTCATGTGTCGCAGCATTTTTTTAGCGTGTTAAACAGACGCAGCCTGTCAGAATCTACCCGATACTGCCCATTTGCTGCCCCAGCATTTCACGGGTCACCAGTGTCACGCCTTTTGCCGTCACTCGGAAACCCCGTTTGATATCGTCTTCATGGTTGTAGCCGATTTCCGTTCCTTCCGGAATGACACAACCCCGATCGATGATTACTCGCTTCAGTTTACAGTGTCGTTGCACCGTCACTTCCGGCAAAATTACAGCCTCTTCAATCAGCGAGTAGGAGTGGATACGAACATTAGAAAACAGCAGCGATTTTCTCACGGTCGAACCGGAAATAATACATCCGCCATTGACGATTGAGTCGTAGGCTGCACCACGACGTTCTTCATCATCAAACACAAATTTGGCCGGCGGCTGTTGCTCCTGAAAAGTCCAGATAGGCCAGCGCGAGTCATACAGATTTAGGGCTGGCGTGGGTTCAACCATTTCCATGTTGGCTTCAAAAAATGAGTCCAAAGTCCCTACATCACGCCAGTAAGGGGTTATCCCTTTGGCTAAATCATTGAAGCGGTAGGCGAACACATTATGATCATTGATGATTGAGGGAATGATATTTTTACCAAAATCGTGGTCAGAATTCATGTTTTCGGAATCTTGACGCAATTGATCAAACAGAAATTCCGTTTTAAAAACGTAGTTGCCCATGCTGGCAAGGCAGTAACCGGGGCGGCCAGGTAGCGGGTCGGGGTTGGCTGGTTTTTCCGTAAAACGAATAATACGACCTTCGTCATCTACGGTGATGACCCCAAACGCCCCTGCGGCTTCTGCGATGGGCACTTCCATACAAGAAACAGTCATATCTGCATCGGTTTCTGCATGGCGTGCCAGCATATCACCGTAGTCTTGCTGATAGACGTGGTCACCCGACAGCACCAATATATATTGAGGAATCTCACCGCGGATAATGTCGATGTTTTGGTACACGGCGTCGGCGGTGCCCATATACCAGTTATCGGAGAAACGTTGTGACGCCGGAAGAATTTCGATCCCTTCCCCTAACTCCTGTTTAAAATGTCCCCATCCGCGCACCAAATGTTTAATCAGCGAGTGCGCCTTGTACTGGGTGACTACCCCCACCCGCCGCACACCGGAATTGATGCAGTTGGATAACGGAAAATCAATGATACGAAACTTACCACCAAAATAGAGTGCCGGTTTCGCCCGCCATTCGGTGAGTTCGTGCAAGCGCGAACCTCGGCCGCCTGCCAGAATCAGTGCATAGGTGTTACGGGTAAGCTTACTGACAAATCTCGGTCCTGAAGTGATCATTATTTCTTTAACCTCCATATTTCATCGGCATATTGGCCGATGGTACGGTCACTGGAAAAAACACCACTGCTGGCTGTGTTTAAAATGCTCTTGCGGGTCCAAACATCTTTTTGTTGATATACCGCACCTACTTCCTTCTGGGCATCAACAAAACTTCTGAAATCGGCGGCGGTTAGCCATTGATCGTGACGGTCGCGGATGGTGTTGACCAGTGGATCGAAGATACCCGGCTCGTTCAGATTAAAATGACTTGACTCTAATAAATGCATCACTGCTTTCAGGTCATCATCTTCTGCAATAATGCGACTGGGATCGTAAGACGATCTTACCTGTTCCACCTCATCGGCTTTCAGACCAAATAGGAAGAAATCCTCTGCCCCGACGGCATCACGAATCTCAATATTGGCACCGTCCAGTGTGCCTATGGTCAGGGCGCCATTCATCATAAACTTCATGTTCCCGGTGCCCGAAGCTTCTTTACCAGCGGTGGAAATCTGCTCAGACAGGTCTGCACCTGCACAGATGACCTCCATCGCCGTCACTCGGTAATTAGGCAAAAAGGCCACCTTTAATAACTTATCGGCAAGCGGCTCTTTATTCACTACATCAGCCACGCTGTTGATTAACTTAATAATCAGTTTCGCTATAAAGTACCCTGGCGCTGCCTTGCCACCGATCAATACACAGCGTGGCACCATACCCTCGGTATCACCGCGCATAATCCGGTCGTAAAGATGAATCACATGCAGAACATTCAGTAACTGACGCTTGTACTCATGAATGCGCTTCACCTGAACATCAAACAGCATATCGGTATCAAAGCTGACACCACAGTTTTCCG
>JARGOI010000274.1:1689-4298 GCA_029212275.1 Thalassolituus sp. | reverse complement strand
ATGACAGTCCGGATGTCGATATCAGTGAACGTGGCTGGGATCACAGCTGATGGATGTGACTATTTCTCAGCACACAACCGTCAGCAGTGATGAAGACGCCATGCGCTTAGCATTGCAACTCGCCAGTAGCGCTGGCGAGGCAGGAGAAGTGCCTGTCGGTGCTGTCGTGGTGCGCAATGGTAAGGTGTTGGGTTGGGGCGCCAATGCGCCTATTACCTCTCTTGACCCTACTGCGCATGCCGAAATTGTCGCCTTACGAGCGGCGGCCAAGTACGAGGGTAATTATCGACTTCCCAAAACGACCCTTTATGTGACGGTGGAGCCTTGTACTATGTGTGCGGGAGCAATAATCCACAGTCGTGTCGAGCGCATTGTCTATGGCGCTACAGAACCGAAAGCCGGGGCTTTATGCAGTGCCATGCAACTGACGGCAGCGCCTTGGTTAAATCACGTGCCTGTGGTCGAGGGGGGCGTATTGGGCGATGAGTGTGCGGAGTTAATGAGTGCTTTTTTTCAGCGTCGTCGTGATGCGAAAAAGCGTTTAAAAACCCCGGTGCAACCAGCGTCCTAGGCATCGCTCAAGGTAAAAACACAGCATTAAAAAATTGCTCAGCCAAGCAAAACGACATTACTGCAACGGTGGAATGACGGTCACCGCGTTGTCTGCAGAATCATCAAAGTTTTTGTTTACTTGTTCAGCATTCCAAACCAGCACATCATAATAACGACGAATGTTTTGTACATAAGTGACCGGTTCGTTGCCGCGAGCATAACCATAACGGGTTTTACTGTAGTAGCGACGCTGACTCAGCAGAGGCAAGGTTTCTTTAATATCAAGCCATAGGTTAGGATCTCGACCCAAATCTTCAGCAAGCATACGTGCATCTTCTAAGTGGCCAAGACCGACATTGTATGCAGCCATAGCCATCCACGTGCGATCAGGTTCTTGGATTGATTCGTCTAAGCGATTACGAACGCTATTGAGATAGCGCGTTCCACCAAAAATACTTTGTTTGGGGTCTAAACGATCTTCAATACCCATCTCCTGAGCTGTCGCCATGGTGAGCATCATCAATCCGCGCACCCCAGTGAAGGAACGGGCGTTGCGTTGCCAATGACTTTCTTGATACCCCATTGCCGCAATTAAACGCCAATCAAACCCATATTTATCGGCTGCTTGTCGAAAGTGATTCTCATAGCGCGGTAATACGCGTTTGGTCTGGCGCAAAAAACGATGTGCCCCCACGTAGTCAAATTTTTCTACATGGCCGTAGTATCGTTCCGACAACGAAGCCATGAGAACACCGGCTTCGGGTCGATAGAAAAAATCGTACGCTCTTTCGATTACTGAACGATCGTAGGTATCTGGGAACATCCAAGCAACAGATTGCAAATCTCCCAACGTGAATGCCACATCCAAGTTGGGTAAATAGGTCCGCATTAATTGAAAATCATTAGAATTGACTAAGGTGTAATCCAGCTCTTTGTCAGAAATCATCTGTAACAAATCGCTGGAATCGTAATCGTGCGTTTCGCGCCAGGTTAACGAGGGGATTTCGCTGTGCTGCCAGCGACGCAACGTGTACGCATGGCGCGATCCTGCAGGCACCATCAAACGACTGTCTTGCATGTCTTTCAAAGATTCTGGCTTGCGATTACGACGATGATAAATGATTTGCTGAGTAATACTGGCGTAGGCAGGAGAATAGGCCAGTGGCGATTCGCTGGTTTGTTCTTTGCTCAATCCCGCGGCTGCCATGTCAGCTTTTCCCGACTTTAGGGCGTTAAGTACTTCTTCTTGATTCGTCACAATCATCAGATTGAGTTCGAGACCCAAGTAATCGGCAAAGGCTTTGGCCAACTCATATTCGTAGCCAGTCGGGCCATTGCGATCTTCATAGTAAGCAGTAGGGCTGTTGCGTGTAACCACAGTGATGGAACCACGTTCTTTGAGTTGTTCCAGTAATGGCGTACGAATACTGCTGCTGAGTGCTACAGATAACACTAACAGAATAGCGCTACGACGCGTGATTTTAAGAACAGTAAGAAAACGATTCATGCAAAGTCCGTAGTTGGACGCTCCTTAATCTATAGGGCTCACTCTATGAGTGTTTTCAATCTCGAATCTTGTCGCACAAGATCAACCTTAACTGATTCTAGCTTGCCCAGACGAAGCGTGACAGATTAATTAAACAAACGCGGTGTCCTTTTTAACATCGACCTCAATGGCGAATCAGCACAATTTTGAATTCACGATTTTTGGTTAAATCATTGAAATTAAAGTATTATTTTATAAAGTTTGGCTGCTTACATTATGCTAAAACCTCCTCATGAAATGAACATACCTTGGCTCAAATGAGCGCGCAGTTGATTGCACAGATACGCAAAAAGAAAAACAACACACCGTGAGAAATGACATAGTCAATAAGAGGACAAGTTTATCATGGTGATAATTCCCCCTATGTTGTGGAATGAAAGCGCTCAATCCAGTATCATTCGCCCTCATTTTATTACCCCTTTTACCTCTGCTCTTTGGAGTTAACCTGCGATGCTCGAGCTGCGTGGCGCACCTGCGCTATCTTCTTTCCGCCAGAACAAGATCCTCACTA
>JARGOI010000274.1:0-1589 GCA_029212275.1 Thalassolituus sp. | reverse complement strand
ACCTACGAGTGCTACAACGACAACATCCTGTCGGCGTATAAAGACAACGCCTCTGTGATTCGTGGTTTCACTGCGGGTCGCTTCTTCCCGAATCCCGATTCGCGTGCGTATGCGTATCACGAAGAAGAAATGCACATCCTAATGAAGGTCGAAACCCACAATCACCCAACCGCGATAGCGCCGCATTCAGGTGCAGCAACGGGGTCTGGTGGTGAGATTCGTGACGAAGGTGCAACAGGCCGTGGCTCTAAGCCAAAAGCGGGTTTAACCGGTTTTACCGTGTCAGATTTGAAAATCCCAGGCTTCACTCAGCCGTGGGAAAGCCAATACGGCAAGCCAGACCGCATTGTGTCGGCGTTGGATATTATGCTCGAAGGCCCAATTGGCGGTGCAGCGTTTAACAACGAATTTGGTCGTCCTAATATTTGTGGTTATTTCCGTACCTTCGAACAGCAATATGACGGCGAAGTGCGCGGTTACCATAAGCCCATCATGATTGCCGGTGGTTACGGCAACATTCGTGATGAGCACGTACAAAAGGGTGATATCCCGGTAGGTGCACGCCTGATCGCGCTCGGTGGCCCAGCCATGCAAATTGGTTTGGGTGGTGGTGCGGCGTCATCAATGGCGTCTGGCCAATCGAATGCAGATTTAGATTTTGCTTCCGTACAGCGTGAAAACCCAGAAATGGAGCGCCGTTGTCAGGAAGTGATCGACCGTTGTTGGCAGTTGGGTGATAAAAACCCAATCGCCTTTATTCACGACGTGGGCGCGGGTGGTTTATCTAACGCCTTCCCTGAATTAGTGTCTGACGGTGGCCGTGGTGCAAACTTCGAACTTCGTAACGTGCCAAACGACGAGCCGGGCATGAGCCCATTGGCGATTTGGTGTAACGAATCACAAGAACGTTATGTGATGGCGGTAGCTGAAGCCGATATGGAAGTATTCGATGCGATCTGTGCACGCGAACGCTGCCCATACGCGGTGGTTGGTACGGCCATTGAAGAAGAGCACCTCACCGTTACCGACAGCCATTTTGGCAATAAGCCAGTCGATATGCCGCTCGAAGTACTACTGGGTAAAGCACCACGTATGCACCGCGAAGCATCTAGCCGTAAAGCGGCAGACGAGATGTTTGCATCAGCAGGTATTAACCTCGCTGACGCCGCGCAAC
Organism: Thalassolituus sp.; assembly: GCA_029212275.1. Classification (GTDB taxonomy): domain Bacteria; phylum Pseudomonadota; class Gammaproteobacteria; order Pseudomonadales; family Oceanobacteraceae; genus Thalassolituus. The sequence goes on along the minus strand of JARGOI010000274.1, from coordinate 415 downwards.
GTGTATTGACCTTGCCAACGGTAGCGAGCAAATCTTTCTTAATAACCATTGGTGACCGTTCGATTACCGGTACGGTGGCACGTGATCAGTTTGTTGGCCCTTGGCAGGTTCCGGTCGCCGACGTTGCTGTGACGACCTCGTCTTACGACACCTTCTCTGGTGAAGCCATGGCGATGGGTGAACGTACCCCGGTTGCTCTGATTAATGCGCCAGCGTCTGGTCGTTTGGCCGTGGCCGAAGCCATTACCAACATCGCCGCTGCACCAATTAATAAGCTGGCTGACATTAAATTGTCGGCCAACTGGATGTGTGCCGCTGGCCACGACGGTGAAGACGAAAAACTCTACGAAACCGTTAAAGCGGTGGGTATGGAATTGTGTCCAGAATTGCAGGTAACGATTCCTGTGGGCAAAGA
>JARGOI010000273.1 GCA_029212275.1 Thalassolituus sp. | reverse complement strand
TGGCTTTGAATGAGTGTGCCCATGCCACCATCCAATATATGGATGCGCTGAGTTAAATTCTCTTTCAATTGCGCTATACGTGCTTGGCGCGCTTGAATAAGATCGTGCTGCTGAGAAGAATCGTGATCGACTGACTTATTTACGGACATTGTTTACTCACAAAAAACGAAAAACGGGCGCAACGGATAAAAAGGCGAAGGATTGTAACAAAGCTCGGTGCGATTGTCTTAATCTGTGGTGCTATATTCGTTGCTATATTCCTAGGTTGGAATGTTAGAGAAACGCTAGAATGAACTGCATTTGAACTACTTGACCATAATACTTGACTGATTTACTAGAATACTTGACTAATTTACTAGGTGTTTCGCCCGCGCCACCGATTCGCTACAATAGAACACTGATTTAATAGGTATCCGCAATGACACAATACGTTGAAATCACCCCCGATGCAGAAGACTACTTAGCACAATTGCTCGACAAGCAATCCACTAAGGATATGTCTGTTCGTATTTTTATTACCCAGCCTGGTTCACGCTACGCTGAAACCTGCTTGGCTTACTGTCGTCCAGAAGAAGTGAATGCTTCTGATGAGCTTCAGCAAATGGATAAGTTGCGCGTTTACATCGAAAAGATGAGCATTCCTTACTTAGAGGAATCAAAAATCGATTTTGCCAAAGATCGTATGGGTGGTCAGCTGACGATCAAAGCGCCTAACGCTAAAATGCCGAAAGTAAATGCTAATAGCCCTGTAGAAGAGCGCATTAATTATATTCTCTTCACTGAAATTAACCCTGGTTTAGCTTCCCACGGTGGCGAGGTGAGCTTTGTAGAAATGACCGATGATGGCGTTGCTATTTTGAAGTTTGGCGGAGGTTGTCAGGGGTGTAGCGCTGTAGATATGACGCTTAAAGATGGTGTTGAAGCCACCTTGATTGCCAAAATTCCTGAGGTCCAAGGCGTGCGTGACGTGACTGATCATAGTCAAACAGAGAACGCATATTTCAAATAATGTCCGAAATTATCCTAACTCTGGCCACATTTGAGTGTAAAAACGACTCATTTCTTTAAACGTATGTAACTCTCCGTAACAAATTAATGTTTACGGAGGGCGTACCTAAGCTTAATTTTTTAGTGAAAATTAATTCATACTGGCAATTTCTGCGCCAGCAAAATGGCGGTTATCGTCTCCGACCCTTGTTCTGCATACTTTTATTCGAGCATTCAGTGGTGTAACCGGTCCGCCACCGGAAGCCAAATGCAAATCGCCTTCCAAACCTAGCTTAAAATCACTTTGTGCTTCCAAAAGCACGCCATGGCTCGATATATCCACACAAGTTACGGTTATTTGTTGCCCATCTGGCAATGTCAGCGTTGCCGGAGCATTAATTTCCATCCGAATGTAACGGCGTTTTTCTTCATATTGTCTAGACCGAAAGTTCATCACTAGCTCCTTTAGTTCACGGCGTCAAAATGCCGTTATTTTTATTATTTATTTACTAATAGATTAACTACAAGGCAGTATTCATGCCATCTAGCAGGTGAGAGAGAACAATTTTTTTCGATTCATTACAGCCGTTGCGCCTATTTAATTATCAAGGTAGTGTTCGTCATTGTTCAAGAGTTTGGGGACGCCCATGACCACGTCTGTGCTTGTTGTAGACGATGATGCCCATGTCAGAGACAGTGTTGTTGCGTATCTGCAAGATTGTGGATATGACGTACTGTCTGCTGAGTCTGCCATTGCAGCTCTGGTGATCATAGACCGATCTCTACCGGATGCCATTGTATGCGACTTAAAGATGCCAGGCATGAAAGGCATTGAACTCTTGGGTGAGGTTAAACAACGTCATCCATCGTTGCCTTTTGTCATCGTTTCGGGTGCTGGCGTCATGGACGACGTGCTCAGTGCGCTTCGCTTGGGCGCGGATGATTTTTTGGTTAAGCCAATTATTGATTTAGAAATGCTCCACCATGTCCTGAAAAAAGCGTTAGAGCGCCGTCGTCTTGAACTTGAAAATCAAACGTATCGAGAACACCTAGAACGCAACAATCTTGAATTAAGTGCAAGTCTGGATGAGCTTCGTGCTGATCAGCTTGCTGGTCGCCAAGCACAAATGCGCATGCTTCCTGATCCTCTCATGTTCAATAACATTCGTTGCCAACATCGTCTTCAACCTTCGTTGATGTTGAGCGGTGATTTTCTCGATTATTTTCAAGTCGGGCCTGATCAACTGGCTTTTTACATTGCTGATGTCTCTGGGCACGGTGCCTCATCTGCATTCGTTACTGTATTGCTAAAGAATTTGACCTTTCGTTTACGTCGCAATTATCTTCGTGGCTCCAGTGATGATGTATTCTGTCCATCCAAAGTACTGCAACGCATCAATAGTGAGTTATTAGCCTCCTCAATGGATAAGCATGTGACGCTGTTTTATGGGGTGTTGTGTACGGTTACAAACACGCTAAACTATTCGGTAGCGGGACATTTTCCCATGCCTTTAATGCTAGATGATCGCGGCGCTTGGTTTTTGGAAGGTCTTGGCATGCCCGCTGGCATGTTCAAAGAAGCGGTATACAGTGATTATTCGATTCAGGTTCAAGACAATTTCAACTTAATGCTATTTTCTGACGGAATATTAGAAATAATGCCCAAATCTTCGTTAAGTGATAAAGAAATTGTGTTGCAAAATTGGGCACTGCAAAGTCACGGTGACATTGAATCATTTTGGCAGTTGGCAAATTTGCTTGAGTATGGAGATGTTCCTGATGATATCGCCGTTGCCACCATCAGCCGAGGAACGATATGACATCAGGTTGTATTGAAGTCGCAAATTTTGACGGTAATCAAATTATTCGATTGAGCGGCGATGTCCGACTCAATTTATGCTCCGCATTAGACCGCTATATCACAGATGTTTTGCAAAATGCCGTGTTTGCTCACCTGTACATTGACCTTTCAAGAGCAGAAGGTGTCGATAGTACGACGTTGGGTCAGCTGGCAAAAATAGCAATTTTGTGTCGCGAGCGCTTTCATTTTAAACCGACGATATACAGTCCTGGTGAAAGTGTGGGGAAAATTCTCCATAGCATGGGGTTTGATCAAGTGTTCACAATATTGCGACGTTCGATTAAGCAGGATGCGTCGTTTGAAGAATGGGCCAGCGCTAGCGAGAATGCTGCGTGTTCGAAAGAGCAAGTAATTGAGGCGCATAAGGTATTAATGAGCCTCAACGATCACAACAAAGAAACCTTTCAAGAGCTTATGAATACGCTCGAAGGCCCTGCGCCGACTATGCGATAATCGTTCTTAGCTTAACTATTTTTTCTAATCTTAACTGGGGGATGTCGTGGCAATTCGACGCGCAGCAGTCATTGGCGGTGGTAGTTTTGGTACCGTTATTGCGAATATATTAGCGGACAACAATGTTGAGATTTTTCAATGGATGCGCAATGAGGTGGTGGCTAAGTCCATTAACGAAGAGCATTGCAATCCAGATTACCTACCCGATACCAAGTTAAATCCAGGTGTCATTGCCACTACTGATATCCATCAGGCCGTTAAAGATGCCGACGTGATTTTCGTGTCGGTGCCTAGTCGTTTTGTGCGTCAAGTGGTGGAGAGCTTTGCCGCTGATTTGAGCCCAAATCAAGCGTTAGTCAGTACCACCAAAGGGATTGAGCCAGAGAATTTTCTATTGATGAGCCAAGTGCTCGAAGAGCTTTGTCCTAACAACCCCGTTGCTGTCATTAGCGGTCCTAATTTGGCAAAAGAAATCGCTAAACGTGAACTCGCGGCCACAGTGATTGCCAGTAAAGATGCTGAGTTGCGTCGCTCCTTGCAAGATTCGTTGGGCTGTACTTATTTTCGAGTTTACGCTTCGGATGATTTGTACGGCGTGGAGTTAGGCGGGGCATTGAAAAACATATACGCCATTGTCTCTGGTTTTGTTGCGGCTTTAGGCATGGGCGAAAATACCAAAGCCATGATCATTACCCGTTCGTTAGCGGAAATGAGCCGCTTTGCAGAAGCGTTAGGCGCTAATCCACTGACTTTCTTAGGCTTGGCCGGAGTTGGTGATTTGGTGGTGACCTGTATGTCTCCTTTAAGTCGTAACTATCGTGTTGGTTACGCCATTGGCAGTGGTCAGTCATTAGAAGAGTCTGTGGATGAACTAGGTGAGGTAGCAGAGGGCGTCAATACCCTGCGTTACGTAAGAGCCAAGGCCGAAGAGTTAAATATTTACATGCCTTTAGTTCAGGGCGCTTATGAAATTTTGTTTAACGATGCGGATCCTAAAGACATTGCACGCAAC
>JARGOI010000272.1 GCA_029212275.1 Thalassolituus sp. | reverse complement strand
TGCAGTCATCCATTCAGAATTTCAAATTGGTAGGGCATAGCTCTAGTCCAATCAAAATCACCGTGAGTATTGGTCTGGTGATATTTGAAAAATCGAGCATCAGCAAAGCTAAAGAAACAACCACCACCGATGTGAACAAATTAATGGAATTTGCTCTTTCTCAAGCTGACGGAACCATGTATGAAGTGAAAAGAGCTGGTCGTGATGGCATTAAAGAGCGCGTGTTGTAGAGTTTTTATTCCAAATATGATCTTACAAACCTCAAAATCCAACGTTAAGCTTGCTGTTGCACAATCCGTTTTTGTGCATGTTTAAATAATACGGGCAACAACATACCGCCTAACACCACAGCAATACCAAGCACTTGCATCAGGGTCAGATGCTGTCCCATTAATTCCGCCACTAATGCCGCGAAGACCGGCACAAAGTTCATAAACAGCGCTGCACGTGCAGGACCAATCGTTCTTACACCGTTCAGCCATAGCAAGTAACCAGCAACGGTGGCAAATAATCCGATGTAAAGTACGGCGGATTGCGAAGGCAGGTTCAGCTGCATAAGTTCGTTCCAAGGATGAACACCCGCGGTAACCAAGCAGGCAATTCCCATGGTTAAGGCACCTGCAATCATGCTCAGCATGGTGAAAGGCACCAAGGGCAACCAACGACTAACGTACTGGGATGCTAACGTGTAAAAACTCCACGCCAACATGCCACAAAAAATGTACAAATCGCCACGATTCAAATTCATCGCCAGCAGATGGTCAAAATCACCATTAGTGATCACAATGCTCACCCCCAGTAATCCACAAACAATACTAAATGACAGCGCGGCACCGGGTAATTTTCGCGCGACAAGTGAGGCCATTAGGGCCGTCATTACAGGGCTCAGCGACATAATTAAGGCACCATTTGCGGCTGCGGTGAGTTGTAGCCCCGTGAATAATCCGAGGTTGAGTCCGCCAGCACCAATAATGGATACGGTACATGCTATGGCCAGGCGACGAGCGCTGAGCGTTGGTAAAGCCTGACCTAGCCAAAGCATGTACAGCAGCAAGCTCACCGAGGCAATGGCAAAGCGCCAAAACGCCAGTGACAGTGCATTCATGTCGAGCAATACATGCTTAGCGACAGGGAACACACTGCCCCAAGCGAACATACATACAAGTAACATCAAAACGGCACGAACCGGCGAGGATGACGATGCGGTGAACCCTGTCATAACTCAATCTCTAAAGTTGTATAAGTGGTTGGTTAGCTTGGTAAACGGTTAAAAAGTTCATTAACTGTTTTCAGTTACTGTTCAAATTATTTGGGTATTTACTCAATACTTCTGCGATAAATCTATATAATCTTTTGTTGTCTACCAATTGCTTGGAAACGTTGTATGTTATTTGATCGCCAAGAAAAACCACTGCTGACCCTTACTCGCAATGATTCTAATCATCTGTTGGCGTCTTATTCTAAACACGCGTTTGTGTTGGACGATTTCGAATGGCCTTCGGTCGAGCATTACTATCAGGCGATGAAATTTGATGATCCTGCTTATCGAGAGCAAATTCGTCAGGCATCTCATCCAGCAGACGCTGCTAAGCTAGGCAAAAGTAGAAAATACCAAAAACGTAAGGATTGGAAAAAAGTCAGTGTCACCTTAATGACTCGTGGGACATATATTAAATGTCGTACCCACCCGGAAGTGGCACAAATGTTATTGGGTTCTGGTGATACTGAGATTAAAGAAATCAGCCAGTATGATTATTTCTGGGGCAGTGGTCGTGATCTTCGTGGTAATAATGAATATGGCAAGTTATTGATGAGAGTTCGCGATAAACTGCGAGAAGAGCAAGCGCAATAACTCTAAAAATTTATTTTAGATTAAAGGGAAAAATAAACATCATCCTCATGTGTTTATTTCCCCTTGGTATTCAAGGATTTATTTGGCGTTCGGATCTTTCTGTAAATCTTCCAATATTTGATCGATGGTATTAAAGCGTTGATCAATATTTTCCATGGCGCCATAAAAACGCAACGAATGGCCATCTTCTAATTTAAACGTTTGCGGTTTGGTTTGTACCAATTTAATAAGCGTAAACGGATTGATATCGGTTTCTTTCGAAAACTCGACACGGCCGTGGCTGTCGGTGACATTTAATTTGGCTATCCCTAGTGGTGCCAATCGTAATTTTAACGAGGTCACGCGGAACAAGTTTTTCACTTGATCTGGGAGTAATCCAAAGCGGTCGATCATTTCTACTTGCAGTTCGCGCAATTGGTGATCGTCTTTCGCGTTGGCGATGCGTTTATATAGGGTTAAACGGCTATTGACGTCCGGTAAATAGTCGCTGGGAATTAACGCAGGAATATGCAAATTAACTTCAGCACCACTATTGCCCGTTAAATCGATTGATGGCTCTTTACCAGAACGAATGGCGTTTACGGCTTGTTCGAGCATTTCCATGTAAAGGGTAAAACCAATGGTCTCTATTTGGCCAGACTGCTCGTCGCCAAGTAATTCACCCGCGCCACGAATTTCTAAATCGTGGGTTGCCAACATAAAACCAGCTCCCAAATCTTGAGCATTGGAAATGGCTTCCAAACGTTTTTCTGCGTCTTTGGTAATCTTTTGCGGCGGTGTTAATAAATACGCATAGGCTTGGTGGTGCGAGCGCCCAACTCGACCTCGTAACTGGTGCAATTGCGCTAAACCAAATTTATCTGCGCGATGAATAATAATGGTGTTGGCCGACGGTACATCGATACCGGTTTCGATAATGGTGGTACAGACCAACACATTAAACCGTTTGTGATAAAAATCGCCCATTACGCTTTCTAGTTCGCGCTCGGACATTTGACCATGAGCGACAACGACTCGTGCTTCGGGAATTGCTTCCCCTAATTCGCGCGCAATTTTGTCAATGCTTTTTACTTCGTTGTGCAGATAATAGACCTGACCACCGCGCAGTATTTCTCGTAATACGGCTTCTTTAATGGTCGCGTCATCTTGCTGGCGCACAAAGGTTTTTACGCTTAAACGTTTTGCTGGTGGCGTGGCAATAATCGATAAATCGCGAATGCTGGCCATGGCCATATTGAGGGTTCGCGGAATGGGCGTGGCTGTCAGCGTTAAAATATCAATTTCGGCGCGTAAGGCTTTTATTTTTTCTTTTTGCGACACGCCAAAGCGGTGTTCTTCATCAATGATTAACAAGCCCAAATGATCGAACTTAATGTCTTTTTGCAGCAGCTTATGCGTGCCCACCACAATGTCTGTTTTCCCTTCAATCATGCGATTGAGTGCCGCTTGGGTTTCTTTGGCCGAATTAAAGCGCGATAACACATCGACCTTAACGGGCCACTCAGCAAAACGGTCAGAAAAGTTTTGATAATGCTGTTGTGCGAGTAGGGTGGTGGGCACTAATACCGCGACTTGTTTACCACTTTGTACCGCCATAAATGCAGCGCGCATGGCCACTTCGGTTTTACCGAAACCAACGTCGCCGCAGACCAGTCGATCCATTGGGCGTAAAGAGCACATGTCGCCGATCACGGCCTCAATGGCGGCTTGCTGGTCGGGTGTTTCTTCGTAAGGGAAACCTGCTGAAAAGCGCTGGTAGTCTTCGTCTGGGGCATCGAAAGCAAAGCCTTTGCGAGCTTGACGGCGTGCGTAGATGTCCAACAGCTCAGCGGCAGTATCACGAATTTTTTCAATTGCTTTGCGCTTGGCATTCGACCATTTGTCGGTGCCTAGTTTACTAATCGGTGCAGCATCCATTTCAGCACCGCCGTAGCGGGAAATTAAATGCAGGCTCGATACGGGTACGTACAACTTGTCGTTGCCGGAATAAGACAACACCAAAAATTCATTTACTTGACCGCCAGCATCGAGCGTTTGTAAGCCGATATAACGACCAACACCATGATCTAAATGCACCACTGGCGAGCCTTCTTTCAGCTCGGATAAATCACGAATGATGTTTTCGCTGTCGGTTTTTTGTTTCTGGCGCCGACGGGTCTGGCGAATACGTTGACCGAATAACTCGTTTTCGGTAATCAAAAACAGAGCATTATCGATACTCGTGCCTTGCTCTAAAGGCCCCAAGGTCATGTAAAGTTGAGAGGTGTCTGTTTGCTCGATAAACGTTGGCCAATTATTGACTTCTTGCGGCGTTAGCCGAATGCGTTGCAACATTTCACGCAATGCTTCGCGACGACCAGCCGATTCAACACACAACAGTACTTTGCCTGGGACGTTTTGCAGCCAAGTTTGCAAACGTTGCAGTGGTTGTTCTGAACGCGAGTCGACACTTAAATCGGGCAG
>JARGOI010000271.1 GCA_029212275.1 Thalassolituus sp. | reverse complement strand
TATTTTAAGTATTGAAACATGGTATTTCCTCACAAGTTATTTGTGCTTATGCCTTTACTTCTTGCGAAGATGCGACGTTTTTAGTGGTTTGAATTGTGTAAGAGCGATCTAAAAATCGATCCGAATAGATACCTTCTGGACTCAGCTTATGCTCTTTCAGATACGACTCAACCGCATCCAACATGGGCGGTGGGCCGCACATATACGTTTGGGTAAAGTGATTTCCCAACGAATCAATGTGATCGGTGACAAAGCCACGCGCACCTTGCCAATCGCTGTCTTCAGGTTCTGCTGAGAGCACAGGAATAAACTGGAATGTCCCCGCCCAATTTTGAGCAATGCGTTGAATAAGATTGAGCGCGTACAAGTCTTGTTGGGTTCTTGCGCCGAAGATAAACACGAGATCGCGCTCAGTTTTAAAGTTCAGCGCTTCCTCTAGCATTGCCAAAATAGGCGCTAAGCCACTACCGCCAGCGACCATCAGCAAGGCACCGTTGCCATTGCGTAAGTAGAAGTCGCCATAAGGACCATCAATTTCTATCTCATCCCCAGCGGCCGCCTGCTCTTTCATCCAACCAGATACTTCACCATTAGGAACTTGGCGAATAAAAAACATGACTTCGTTTCCTTGTGCTGGGGTTGCAAACGAATAGCTGCGAGACCCCGCGGCAATACTGGGTACGGAAACTTGAGCGTACTGGCCAGCTTGATATGCAATAGCTTCGGGCAGCGTTACCGTGATTTGAGTGATGTCATGGGTTAGCATGCGTTTGGCAATAATGATGCCCTTCTGCAAAACAGGCGTTGCAAAGCCAGCAACAAGAGAATCGATACGAATGGTGGCGTCCGATCTCAGTTGAGTTTGACAGCCCAGCACCATACCGTTATCTAAATCTTCCGAACTCAAAATAAATGCAGAAGAAGTAAGCTCTTTGATTTTACCGTCGACCAATTTGCATTTGCAGGTGGCACAACCCCCTGCTTTGCAACTATGAGGAAAGCGAATACCTTGACGCAAAGCCGCCGTTAAAATGGTTTCTTTGGGTTCAACAATCAGTTCTGCAATGACTTCACCAGCGCCTTCGATGGTTAAGGTATGTGGCTTGGCGGCTTTAAAAATACCAAACATAGAGTGCCCTTCTCGTATAATGATGTTGTTATTTACGATGCTCAACGCCATCGGATTGTAGGACAATCCTATGCTGACTCTTTGCTTTGAGAAGGTGATAACAGGTCATGGATTGTTACAGCGGAAGAATTATTGGCAATAAAATTGAGGAAAACTGAGTGCTGAGCCAGCCAGCACGAGGATTAAGAAAGACTTCATTTTGGATAAAATAACCAGTATTTTCAATATCTTAGAGGATTTTTCTGTGCGATAATCTAAACGCGTCAATCTTCGCCAAAGTGAAGAATGCAACGGTGGAGCTTTCACAATGATTCTTGATTTAGATCATGTCTGAACCACGCACAGCATCACCTTAACAATTAAATGCAACCTGATAAAAGTGGCTGACTTTGAATAATGCAATTAGATTGAACCTAACAACCAGCCACCAAGACCGGTACGGCAATCCTTTGTATCCGAACACAGTATCCAGATATGAAGAACGTATTATTTCGGGACAGACAATCGAGATTAATACCGAAGTGGCGCAAGAAACGGCCTTTAATTCCTGCTTTATCGATCAAGGATTACTGGTTGCTGATGTCTTGTTTTATAACAGCAACCCCAATGTCGTGTGTTTCAAGCTCGCCGATGGCAGCTTCACTCAAATTGCGCTTAGCACTACCCCGCAAACTTTATCGACCTCAGTGCGCTACAAAATAAACACTAACAATGAAATTCTTTGGTGTTATGAGATACGCGAATACAAGATAACGCTCAGCTCTCCAGCATTTATCAGCGCAAGTTCAGATAGCGAACATTACGTCGGCGAAACCCAATAAATTCGTTAATTATATGCAAGATACTCGTCGATCAGATAATCGTAAAGCAAAGCGCAGCTAGTCTAACCACCATCAATGATAAGTAGTTAAATCAATACTGATGATTAAACACTTTGTTTAGCTGCCTTATCGTTTTTACACCATCTTCAAGCCCCGACATATTAGCAATCAATTGCTCGATATCTTCCACCTGGTGCTTCACATCACTGCCCGCATTGTGAGATGTTTTTACAATACCACTTAGCTGGTTGTTTAAGTTTTGAGTGGTACTGGCGATATTTTCCATGGCCTCGCTGGTACTGAGTATCTCTGATTGAATGGTATCAATAGAACCTGAGACTGAATGAATCGTCTCGCTTGTTTTGTTTAATGACTCTTGGGTTGTGTGAGATAAATTTCTCACCTCATCGGCCACCACCGCAAATCCTCGCCCTGCTTCTCCTGCTCGAGCTGCTTCAATTGCTGCATTCAATGCAAGTAAATTAGTTTGATCGGCAATGCCAGAAATAACCGCAACAATGCTCAACACTTGTTGTGAGTTTAACCGCAACTCATCGACTCGTCCTTGCAGCTGTGTTCGTCCACTGGATTGGTGTTCAATAGCACTTGCGAAATGAGTGAACTGCGACTGTATATCTCCTAATACATCGGCGGTATCAGCGGCATAGCTCGCGACATCATGAAAGCTGCTGGTAACCTTATTAACCAGAGATTGGTACTCGTTAAGGTACTTCATCATGTTCGACTGAATATGATTAATACTTTTTAAACCATTGATTTCTAAAGCTAAATAATACTCACGAAAGTGCGCATATTTCGTCGGAAAGTGATCTGCAAAGTCATCTTGAAAATTCTCATCGCCAGAAACTCGAAATAAGCATAACGCCGTTAGCGTTTCGTTCATAAAGATACCGAGCAACTCACCAAAGGTCGATAATCCGGCTACGGGGATGTCCGAGAACTCGCTGAACTGCCCTAACTTATCGGCATTTTTTAAGCGCCTTAAAATGCAATCATTCATCAAAATAGCTACAGGTGACGAAGGCTTGTTTTGCATAAATTCGGTATAAGCCCGATGCGTCGAATCTAAGAAATCTTTGGCTTTCACCAAAAGCAATTTATCGCCAAAGTTCATATCACAGAAGAAGGAAATGTCCCCACTTTCGAGGTCCATGCCCGAAATAGAACGAATATAAAGCTCGTCGTTCACTTCTACGGCAAACGAATATCCAACTAATTTAGATTCCAGATTTTCGCGATCACAGCGAAAATGCTGGCACAACTGATCCATAAACAGCAGCATTTGTTCTCCCGTAGTATCCAATACAGAAGATACTGTGCGTTTGCTGGTATTGCATTCAGCCAACACAAAGGAGGTGCCTGTTGGTGCGTAATCATGAGACTTCAACAAACCATAACGTACGCCTTTGGCTAATTTTAAAAATACGATCACCGCTTGGTCTTTCGCGACTCGATCACCATCGTAAACCCAAGCGCGATCGAAGTTCAGCGTTCCACCCGCTGATCCGCCGATAAAATAGCAAGGGAAACGATCGGTCTTATACAAAGCTTGCATGAAGAAGCTTTCGCTTGCGGTTAAACCATCGATAAAAGTAAGTGCAATCGTGTTATTGGCATCGGGCTCATAAGGCAATTGAATTTTGCGAATATCATCGGCGATCATTTCTATATGCTGTTTACGAGAATGCGTGTGCAAGGCCTTAGCGTGCATACTAGCAGTGCCAACATCGACGCGTTCAAACAGCGTCGGATCGAAGCTTTGCAGTACGATGTTGTCCCAGTTGTCTGGTGTCATGTGATAAATACTTGAGGAACAGGAAGACAACTCCCCCGCTGACATGACTCCGATGACCTTACTGGCAAAAGGCATGGCATGTTTCAGTGCCGTCATGGTCGCCTCAAAGTCAACATTGGGAGAGACGTACGCCATGACCAAGCCCTCGTTCATTTGTCCGTATGAAAGAGGTTCGAGTCTTGATTGACTGATTTCGGTACTTTTTATGCTTAACACTTTGACCGCATCTTGCGGGATATTTTTACTGGTGCGATGCGTTTTATTTCCACGAAAGACGTCGAGCAGGCTCATATAATATTCCTGTATAGATATAATGAAAGTATAGACAGTGAAGGTATCGACGCTTTGTTTTCTTCTAATATTTTGCATGAAATTGATCTAGATCAAGAAAGTGATTTCTTCTAGGTTATCTTTCACAGTTTCAATCTTGCTGTATTATTCCTATCATTCACCCTTTAATTTTTTCTTTGATTTGTTCTTGCCCAAATTTAGCTGGGTTAACACGTTCTCGGTAAGACTCCCCGTTTAAGGAATTGCAATGACCAAAGTAGTCAGTTTTAACGTTAATGGTATTCGCGC
>JARGOI010000004.1:24995-29181 GCA_029212275.1 Thalassolituus sp. | reverse complement strand
TGGAGTTGGCATCTTAAATTAAACGGTGATGCACTTCGGAGTTGAATCCGCGTTTTATAAAAGACTTAGCTGCAAGAATCTACTCAGATGGTAGGTACCCTGATTTGATGACGGAAAATCACTGAATGGAACGATAAGGATTGATATGTAATCAATAAAAGAAAAACAAGCGGAATAAGATAAAAAGCCAGAGCTAACCATAAAGAAGATAGTATTTGGGCATGAAGTACATACCCAATGAGAGATTCAACGGCGTCTAGCGCACGTTTTTTAACAACCAAGTTTTTTAACGGCTAAATAATTTAACGGATAAGTAATTCAACGATAAACACTGGGGTCAACTTCAACCTTATGAACGGTGCCCGTCCAACCATCAAATCCACCCACCAGCATACGTACTTGATCAAAACCCATTTGCTTTAAGGTATGCGCCGCCAACGTACTGCGACCACCATTTTTACAATAAAGCAAAATAGTTTTGTCGGTATCGAGCAGCGCCGGATGATCACCCACGCGAAATTCCAATACACCTCTTGGTACATTTTGCGCACCAGGAAGGTGTCCCTGGATAAACTCAGCGGGCTCGCGTACATCTAGCACAATCGCGCCGTCATTAAGCAAAGTTTCAGCGTCATTAGCATCGACAGGTGAGACCGATGCCTTTGCTGCCGCCAAAAAATCTTCTTTTTTCATCACCATAAATAGCTGCTCTGTTTTTTAAACCTTGCGATTGGAGTATAGGAATCACCGAAAAATTCCGTGCCTGTTAAGAGCATGGAATTTAAATGAATCAGAGATGCCCTAGTTATCGTATAAGCATTTATAAGACAAACCAAGTATATGCGGTCCAAATCATCAACGGCCAACCAATCATCGGGCCTAGCGTCCAGCGCCAAACTTTCCACACTGGCACGTAACCTACGCCATGCACAAAGCCCGCACTCATGCCCCACATCGCCAAAGACAGGGGGCCATGCTGTAAACTTAAGGTGTCGACAGCCACCACTTGTGGCATTACCAATAAGGTGCCCGATAATCCTAAAGCAGACACCATGGATAACGCCCTTGCCCAACCAGAATACAGCCAACCCAGCGCTTTATAATCCACAGGAGGCGCCGTCCTTGGCTCTTTAGACATGACATTCTTCATATTGAATGGCTCCTTACGACTCAACGTTATCGACACCGCGATCTAAATTTTCATTTACCTCTAACCATAAGGCATTAATGATGCCGAACGAGCAAGCCAATAAGACCCCTAATACCCAAGCGAAATACCACATAGCGAATCCTCTTTTTATCAGTAGACTTGCAACTTAATAGGAGTTGTATGGATTTTCTTTAATGAAATCCGTCGTTAGTCGGCCACGCATTTTGTAATATCCCCACGTGGTGTAGCACAAGATTATGGGCACAAAAATCATCGCCACCCAGAACATAATATTAAGTGTCATTTCACTCGATACCACATCCCAAACGGTCAGACTGTGCGCAGGCACAGTGCTGGATGGCATGATGAATGGAAATAAGCTGAAACCTGCAGTACAGATAATGCCCACCAGCGCCAACGAGCTAGAGACAAATGCCAACGCGCCACGATTAAAGACAGAAAACAAACTCGTCAGCAGCAGTCCAGCAAACCCTATTAAAGGCGCACTCAACATCCAAGGGTAACGACCGTAATTACTCAACCAGCCACCACTTTCTAATGCCACTTCTTTTTGCAACGGTGTGACTGCGTGCGCAATGTCTTTGATAGTAACAATCACATAACCATCCATATTTGCGACCCAGACACCTGCCACGGCAAACGCGACGGCGACAATCATTGATAAGAGCAAGGTCATCTTCCGCGCACGTTCATGCAACAGAGCATCGGTACGCATTTGCAGATAAGCCCCACCGTGCATGCACAACATCAACAAACTGATCACGCCGCACAATAAAGCAAACGGATTCAGCAGCGCCCAAAACGAACCGGTATAGGTTGAATACATAAAGTTATCGAAGTGAAATGGCACACCTTCCAAAAGATTGCCAAACGCCACACCAAACACCAATGCGGGAACCGCACCACCAATCGTTAGCCCCCAATCCCAAGCGTTTCTCCAGCGCGGATCTTCAACTTTAGAGCGATACTCAAATCCCACGGGGCGAAAGAACATGGCAAACAACACCAGCAACATCGCCCAATAGAAGCCAGAGAAAGCCGTGGCATAGACAATCGGCCAAGCGGCGAAAATGGCGCCACCGGCGGTAATAAACCACACCTGATTACCATCCCAGTGTGGCCCCAAAATCGTCAGCATCACTCGGCGCTCGTTATCAGTCTTACCTATGACTTTTAATAAACTACCAACGCCCATATCAAAGCCATCAGTCACTGCAAAGCCAATCAACAGAACACCGATCAACACCCACCACACTAATTTTAACGTTTCGTAATCCATGATCGCTCCTTACGCTTGAGCGTGATTGATTGTATGAGAGTTAGGTTCTTCAAAATGATAACGGCCGGTATGTAGGCTTGATGGCCCCATACGCGTGAAGCGAATCATTAAGTACATTTCAGCAATGAGCAGTAGCGTATAGAAAGCAATAAAACCACCGATGCTCATGTAGAGATCGCCCACAGTGCGACTAGATACGGATAAATGCGTGGGTAGAATTTCACCAATTGACCAAGGCTGGCGTCCAAACTCGGCAACAAACCAGCCCAACTCACAGGCAATCCATGGCGCGGGTAAACAAATAATAAGTGCCCACAGCAACCATTTTTGTTTTTCAACGTTGTGGCGTGTGCTGTGATAAAAAGATAGAACAATCAGTACCAGCATCGTCAACCCTAAACCCACCATGATGCGGAAAGTCCAAAACATCGGGGCAACACTAGGGATGGTATCGGCGGCGGCCAGCTTAATTTGCGCTTCGGTCGCATCGACAACGTCGTTGGTGTATTTTTTCAGTAGCAAGCCATAACCCAAATCGTCTTTTACTGCATCGAAAGCGGCAATCGTCGCAGGCGATTCATCCCCAGCTTTTAATTGCAGCAATAACGCATAGGCGCCCATACCATTGCGAATACGAGCCTCGTGTTCGACGAGCAAATCTTTGATACCCGTCACTTCTTGAGTCACTGAACGAGTCGCAATAAGACCCAATACGGCAGGAATTTTTATCGCGTAATCGGTTTCTTGAGTTTCTTCGTTAGGCCAACCAATGAGGGTGAACGCGGCAGGTGGTTCGGCGGTTTCCCACTCAGCTTCAATAGCCGCTAATTTGGTTTTTTGCACATCGCCGATTTCGTAACCAGATTCATCGCCCAAAATAATCACGGAGATAATTGAGGCCAAACCAAAACTGGCGGCAATGGCGAACGACCGACGAGCAAAAGGTAAGTCGCGTTTTTTCAGCATGTAAAATGCCGATACTGCCAACACAAACATCGCCCCGGTGACATACCCGGCCGACACGGTATGCACAAACTTCACTTGTGCCACGGGGTTAAACAGCACGTCGGTAAAACTGCTCATTTCCATACGCATGGTGTTGTAATTGAATTCGGTGCCGATCGGATTCTGCATCCAACCGTTAGCAATCAAAATCCACAACGCGGAGAGGTTGGAAGCAATGGCCACCAGCCAAGTTACGGTAAGATGTTGGAGTTTGGTTAAGCGCTCCCAACCAAAGAAGAACAACCCGATAAAAGTTGATTCCAAAAAGAACGCCATTAAGCCTTCAATGGCGAGCGGCGCACCAAAAATATCGCCGACGTAATGGGAGTAATATGCCCAGTTGGTACCAAACTGGAACTCCATGGTCAGGCCCGTGGTCACCCCCAAAGCAAAGTTAATCCCAAACAACTTGCCCCAAAACTTAACCATATCTTGGTAGATTTGTTTGCCTGTCATCACATAGACAGATTCCATAATGGCTAAGATAAATGCCAGCCCTAGGGTTAACGGTACAAATAGAAAATGATACAGCGCCGTGATGGCAAACTGCAGTCGTGACAAATCAACTAAACTCTCACTGATCATAGTGGCTGCTCCTCGATATTAATGTGACGTTGGGCTGGAACCTCGGTTAAACCCCATTGTTTGCTCATGATGTCGTTCACCTGTTGTGCATCTATAGAATCGGAAAAATACAGCGCATGGATGCCAAAGATGAGCACCAGCTTCAG
>JARGOI010000004.1:0-24895 GCA_029212275.1 Thalassolituus sp. | reverse complement strand
CTATAGAATCGGAAAAATACAGCGCATGGATGCCAAAGATGAGCACCAGCTTCAGTAGCAGTAACAGCACCAGTTCGCGAACTAGATAGGGCGTTCTGTCAATTGACTGCTGCGCGATGTGCGTTGCGCGTGCGATCCAGGAAATAATAATTGGCATCAATAGCAACCCTCACCATTCTTATTAAGTGGCGCCATGCGGCAATGAAAAGAAGCAACAAGAAGGAAACTTCTTCCTGCCGTTATCATCCATCGGATTATGAACAAGAAAATTTGAGCGCACATGATCTAGGTCATGATTCGAGGAGATTACTTAACAGGGCTAGGAATTGGGCAAGGAATAGAGATATAAATAGGTCGATGATCGCCTCGTAAACCGGCATTGAGCGAACACGGCAACAATATTTATAAGATCATTTGCCAGCGGTTTTTTTCAAAGGCGTTAGTAACAGGAGTGCAAAGAAGAAAAAGAAATTGTCGTATAAGACATCGACAAAGATAGCGATTATATTGCGTCAAAGAACAACAACCTGCACACTAAGCGACTAGTATTTATTAGCTATAAAAGCACGGTGTGCAACTCTAAGTTAACTTTGAGAATGGATAATAATTCCATGTCCGATCCACATGTCAGTTTTAGGAAGTTCAATGAGCAGTGAGTCAAGGAAGCATCCACGGTTTGACAGCCAACTTCGTGCCACCGCTGTCTTTAACGAAGATCAACGGTATCCCTGTTTAATCATTAACTATTCTCATTCGGGCATTCGTCTGCGCTGGAATCATGGCTCATTGCCTGCAGATACCTCTGAATTTATATTAGAAATTCAGCTGCACTCTTTGGTTAAACTTAAATGTGAATTTGTTTTCCAAAAAAATGACATCATAGGTTTACGAATCCCCAACCCCAACTCGAAACTATTTATCTCTATTCAAGAGCACGTACAACAGCAGCGTGCCAATGTCGGACTGAGCCAAGAACAGCGTCATCAATTCAGGCAAATAGTAGAAGTTGAGACCCAAAAGGCCATTCCGCGCCTACCGCAAGCGTGGCTGCCGATGTATTGTGAGTTGGCTCTAAACCAAGCCGACGTCGCACGCTCTACGTCCGAACAACAAGCGTGGTTGTCATTAGAAAAACAAGTCCGAGCGACATTCTCAGAGTTTTCTGCGCACTACAGTCAGCTAGTACAACATCAGTTACAACGTTGGTTAGCGGGCGAATCTAAACTGACTGAAGATACCGAAGAATACGAAGGGGCGATTGCTCTTTCCTTAGTACATCAAAGTGATTTTGAAGATTGGTTATTGGCGCGCGTGGCCGCCTCCCACTTGCAATCGTTACTTAACAAAGAGAACTTCGAATTAAGGCAATTGCTAGACACCTTATCTACTGCCGCCCCTGCCAATTGCTTTAACCCAATAGGTCCGAATACGGTTACTGAAGCCTTCCGCGATTGTATAGATACCTTAGGCTTACCACACAAAGCGCGAGAACTGGCGTTTGAATGCTTTGAGAAAACGGCGTTTGGAATTCTTAAATCCACTTACCAAACATTGATCAGTAAAATAGATATACCCATCACCTTTCGCTATCGCCGCGCCCAAGGCGTTGAACACGATGCCAAAACCGCAGCCAAGCAAAGTTCTTTTTCACATGAAGCGACGCACAGTCCAAGCGCAACTGATGGCACAGACAGTGATGTACAGAATCTCAAAAAGAATTACGAGCATCATCGAGATCAAGCAAGACAGGCTTACTCTAACGTTCAACATTTACTAAGTTTACGCTCCAGCAATGCACCAACCTCCTCGTCTGAGCCTGCTCTTCCGGAAGCAGAGGAAAAGCAAGTATTGGCCATTGTCGAAAATTTAGCGCAAGAAACGGAACTTGGCAGTGCGGACATATTAGCTCAGGTCGAAGCGCAATTAGCCACCCAGAAAATTTCCTTGTCGAACGAAAACCGCCAAGCCATTAGCACATTAGAGGAAGTTGCACGCAATCTACTGGACAATCCAGGCTTGCCTGAATTCGTTAAACCCGCCATCAAAAAAATTACTTGGCCACTCTTTCAACTGATGCTGCAAGACCCATCATTACTGTTCAACCCGGAACACCCGGGGCGACAAACACTTAACTTAATGGGGCGTTTGGGCCGCGTGACGGTCAGTGGACACAATCGCATCAAAGATATTTTGCTCGAATCCGTGCAACCCATCGCTGAGGAAAAAAATCCTACTGCCGCCAGTTTTAACGAGTTGATCGATAATCTACAAATCATGATCGGCACCGCAGAACGAAAGATTGATCAGAAAATTGAGCGCGTCGCACAAAGTGCCGAAGGGGAATACCGTCTCTACATGGCACGTAAGCGCATTAATAACTTACTTGGACAAGACCTATCTGAACGCCGTCTGCCAGTGTGCGTGGTTGAATGGTTACAAGATGGTTGGCAACAAATGCTGAGTTTACTGTTGTTGCGTGAAGGCAGCGACAGCCGTCGTTTTCGCGGTGCGGTTAAACTGTATCGTCAAATATTGGTTTTATTTCACCCCAACAATGCCAATAACAGCAAGTTGCTGGAAAAAATTCCGCCGTTGTTAGAACTCGCACGCTCAGAGCTGGATCATCTCAACGGTTCATTACCCGAGCATCAACAATGGTACTTACAGATCATGCGGGAAGCCAAAACCTATTTGCAGGAAGGCAGCATGATTAACAGCGTTGAAATGCCAACCTATATAGAGCCGCAAGAAGAGCCTCCACGTACCCACAAAGGGGCCAAGCGCGTTCGGGCATTGCGCAAAGGCGATCTGGTGCAAGATCAAAATAACTTGGTGATGACCCTCGCTTGGATCTCAAATGACTCTGGGCGCTATGTCTTGGTAAATAACACCGGTGCTCGCGTTGCTCAATACGTGTTTAACGAACTGGCGGATGCCATGTTAGACGGACAAATTCGTCGTATGTACGAAGAAGAAGAAAGCCCGGTCGATCAAAGTATTGATGCTTTAATACAGAATATTTATTACGACCTTTCGCGTCAGGCGAATGCCGATCCACTTACTGGGTTGCTTAATCGTCAACATGCGCTGTTGTTACTTGAAGAACACGTCTTAAAATCGCAGCAAAAGCGTCCGCCTCAAACCCTGTGTTTACTCGATATTGATCAATTTAGATTGCTCAATAAAAACTATGGCGAAGACGTCGCCGACCAGTGCTTAATTCAAGTGGCCAATATTCTGCGCGAACATCATCCGGATGCATTGATCGCTCGAGTGGGCAGTAACGAGTTTATCGTTTTACTCGAAGGATACGACATAGAACAAGCAGAAGCGGCAGCAAAATTGCTTATTTCCAGTGCCGAAACCTTTGTCTTGAAAGAATCGTCAACGCAATTAAAACTGCGACTGAGTGCCGGAGTCGCCACCCTCTCTGCCGACACGGCAAGTGCAGCGGACCTGATTGAACAAACCGAGCTAGCGTGTAAATCCGCCAAAGAAAAAGGCGGTGCTCGTGTCGCCAGCTATCAATTTGATAATGAGAAACAAGAGCGTCACAAGCAATTCATGATCTGGGGCGAACGTCTAAGTCATGCCCTAGAAAACAACCGACTACGAATTTTGTGTGTTCCAATTGAACCCCTGCACGAACGCTCTCGCGTTCATAACGCTTACGAAATTTTGATCGCGATCGCAGAACCGGATTCCGTACAGAACAGTTCACTCTGCACAACCGTGGCAGTGGACAATGTTGCGACGTCTGAAAAATTAACGATCGCCCCGATAGAAGTGTTACAAGCAGCAGAGAACTATAATCGACGATTTTTACTCGACACATGGCTCATTAATACCGTGGTGACGTGGTTGCGCGATCATCCCGAACAAAGCAGCGACTCCGATCGTTTTATTCTGCGTCTTTCCAGTCATTCGATCCAAGATGAAACCTTGCTCGAATATCTGACTGTGCAGTCGCAGGAGTATGAGGTACCGCTTAAAAAATTGTATTTTGATATCAATGAAACGTCTGCCATTCGCGACCTGCACGAAGCCGCCGAGTTTATGTATGACGTGCGCAAACTGGGACCACGCTTTGTACTGTCAGAATTTGGTACCGGACCATCCTCTTACCAATACCTCAAAATTCTGCCGGTCGATATTGTAAAAATCGATCATCATTTTATTGATGGATTAAGCAGCAGCTCTGCCGATTACGCCTTGATTAATTCTATTCAAGAAATTGCCCATTTTATGGCTAAAAAAACCATCGCCGAGTACAGCGACGAATCCACTGCCAGCGACATATTAAGAGGTATCGGAATCGACTACATGATCCAAAGTACCGACAAAGCGCTCCCTTTGGGTAATCAGGCACAGACCCTTTAGTAATGAAACCTACTCATAGGCAGTGTACAATCGCATCACATCTGACAGTTGGATAAACGTGATCGAATTATGAAATATTTGTTACTGCTGCTTTCCTCCAGCCTGTTGCTAGCAGGCTGTTCTGTGACTCGTCTACCGGACAACTTGTCGCTGGCGATGATGAATCAAGAAAATCCCGCCATCGTTGCCGATGGCGCCCCCGCCTACCTTCTCATGCTTGATGCCTTAGTACTGACCTACCCCGAGAACAAAGGGTTTTTGTTGGCCGGTTCACGTCTTTATGGCGCCTACGCCAGCGTCTTTTCAAAAGAAGAAGACGAATCACGTCGAATGGCGAACAAATCGTTCGATTATGCGCGCCGAGCCTTATGCGAATACGATATTCGTGCCTGTGAACTGGTCGACGGTAACGCTGACGATCTCGATGCTGATATGCGCAACATGTTCGATCAGGACGATATCGAAACGTTTTACGTCTATGCCTCAGCATGGGCGGGTTGGATTCAAGCCAATAGTGATGACTGGAATGCCATCGCTCAACTTGGCAAAGTGAAAACGCTGATGAAATGGGTAGCAAGACAAGACGAAGGTTATGATCACGCCAATGTACAAGTCTATTTAGGAGTGCTAGAAAGCCAATTACCGCCCTCAGTGGGTGGCAAACCAGAAATAGGCAGAGCTCACTTTGAACGCGCCATTGAACTGACCGAAGGCAGAAATTTGATGGCAAAAGTATTATTTGCTGAACAATACGGGCGTTTAATGTTCGAACAAGATCTTCACGACCAATTATTACAAGAAGTGATTGAGGCCGATCCCGAGGCCGAAGGCTTAACCTTAATTAACCGACTCGCCCAGCAACAAGCTTTAGATTTGCTGGCCAGTTCATCCGAATACTTTGAGTGAGATCGTTATGAAACCCGTTGTTTTGTTTGCTGTTGTCATGAGTTTGTTGGCCCCTATCAGCCATGCTGCCACGACACTAAAAATTGCCACATTAGCGCCTGACGGTACCAGCTGGATGAAAGCCATGCGTCAGGCCGCCGCAGATATTCAAGAAGACACCGCTGGCCGCGTAAAAGTGAAGTTTTTCCCCGGTGGTGTGCAAGGCAGTGATAAGTCGGTACTGCGTAAAATGCAAATTCGTCAACTGCAAGGTGGCGCCGTTGCTGCTGGATCGTTGATCGATATCGCACCTGCATCACAGCTTTATAGCCTGCCCTTTACTTTTCGTAATCTGAACGAAGTTCGCACCATACGAAAAGAATTTGATCCCTACATCATCGAACAAATGGCCAAAGCCGGTTATGTGGTACTGGGGATATCAGAAGCTGGTTTTGCTTATATGATGTCGGATAAACCCATCCGCTCATCGTCAGATATGTCCGATCGCAAGGTGTGGGTACCTGAAGGCGACTTGATTGGTCAAACGACCTTTGAAAAAGGCAATGTAAATCCTGTTTCTCTGCCTATTTCCGATGTTTACACCAGTCTGCAAACTGGCCTGATTGATACATTCGTGGTCAACCCTTCGTCAGCCATCGCTTTGCAGTGGCACAGCAAAATCAAATACGTGACCGATTATCCTTTGTTATTTTTGGTTGGCATGATTGTGATTGACGATAAAAGTTTTGCAAAACTGAGCGCCGAAGATCAAGCAAGCGTGCGCGCAGTGATGGCCAAAGCTTTTACCGCGATGGATGCACAAAACGAGAAAGACGAAGCGGGTGCACGTGATGCCATGGCGCAGAATGGCATTGAGTTTGTTGAACTCAGCGCTGCCGATAAAGCGGAATGGCAGAAGTTGGCTACCAGCACGGTGGAAGAGCTCGCCAGCCGTGAAATCTACCCCGTGGATGTGTATCGCAAAATGCTCCAACGCCTAAAAGAAATTCGTCAGGAATAAGCAACATGAAGCGCGTCATTACGGTACTCAATCGAGTAGAGGACAGCCTGTTGATCGCGCTTCTTCTAAGCATGATTTTATTGGCTGGTTACGATATTGTGGCGCGCACCCTGTTTGGTGGTGGGGTCAGTTGGATTCCGCCGCTACTGCGCAATATGGTGTTGTGGCTGGGGTTACTCGGGGCGTTATTAGCCACCCGTACCCGCGAACACATCGCTATTGATTTGATCAATCGTCTCGCAGGCGACAAAGTAAAACGCATTCTCAGCGTCATCACCCAAGCCTTTGCTGCTGTGATCTGTGGCCTTATTGGTTGGTTTTCAGCGCAATACATCGGCCTTGCACGCGAATTTGGTGACATTGCCTTTGCTGACATTCCCAGCTGGCCGCTTCAATTAATTATTCCCATCAGCTTTTCTTTAATGGCCTTACGATTCGCCGCGCAAAGCATTCAATCTGTTTTTACCGATGAAGAATTGTCTGTTCCTCCTCAGCCAATCGACAGCGAGACCGGTCAATGAGCCTTATTATTACCCTTCTGTTGATAGTCATGGCAATTGCTGGAGCACCGCTGTTCGCAATTATTGCCGCCTCAGCCATGTGGGGATTTTGGCAATCCGACATCGATTTACAAGTGATGGCCGTCGAGATATACCGTGTCGCAGAAATGCCTGTATTGATCGCCATTCCATTATTTACCTTTGCTGGTTATATGCTGGGCGAAAGCAAAGCACCACAACGTCTGGTGCGCATCACCGACGCCTTCTTAGGTTGGATGCCCGGTGGACTTGCGATTGTCGCCTTAATAGCCTGTGCGCTGTTTACCGCATTTACCGGCGCCTCTGGCGTCACCATTGTGGCTCTGGGCGCACTATTGGTCCCAGCATTAAGTAAAGCAGGGTATAAAGAATCGTTTAACCTAGGTCTAGTAACTACCTCTGGAAGCTTGGGCTTACTCTTCGCACCTTCACTGCCCTTGATTCTATACGGTGTGATTGCCCAGCAAATGTCATTGGATATTCCGGTCAGCATCGATGACTTGTTTTTAGCTGGAATCCTACCCGGTTTATTAATGTTATTCGCACTGTCGCTCTACAGCATGTGGCAGGCACGCGATTTACCTAAAACTCGCGAACCGTTTAATGGCAAAGAAGCTTGGGCTGCATTAAAAGACAGTGTCTGGGAAATACCCTTGCCGTTTGTGGTTTTGGGCGGTATCTATGGTGGCGTATTCGCCGTATCTGAAGCCGCGGCCATCACTGCCTTGTATGTTTTGATCGTCAGTGTGGTGATTCGTCGAGAAATCACCTTCACACAATTACCTGTGGTGATGCGCGATTCGATGAAACTTGTAGGAGCCATTCTGCTGATTTTGGCGGTATCCTTGGCCTCGACCAACTACATGATTGATGCGGGTGTTCCAGAAGCCATCTTCGATTATATTCAGCAACACGTCACCAGCGGTTTGACCTTCCTACTGCTACTGACCCTATTTTTGCTGATTTTAGGCATGATGCTGGATATCTTTTCAGCCATTGTCATTATGATCCCGATCATTCTGCCCATCGCCATGCAGTACGGTATTCACCCTATTCACTTGGGCATTCTGTTTTTAGCGAACATGCAGTTGGGCTATTTCACCCCGCCAGTGGGGATGAACTTGTTCATCGCCAGCTTCCGCTTTAATAAACCGGTAATGACGCTTTATAAGGCAACATTGCCCTTTTTCTTTATTTTGCTCATTACGGTACTCATCATTACCTATTGGCCAGCATTAAGTTTGGTGTTTATTCAGTAATCTCAAATAAAATAAGAAACGATCATGAGAAAAAACCATGCCACTGATTGATGTAATGGTAAGAACCTTTATTCGCACTGTTGTGAAACGACAGTTATCGAGCAAGATGGCGATTGAGACTCAGCGTCGTCGACTCGACTGGCTAGGCAAAGTACCCACGTTCAGTGCAGTGACACAGGAATGGACCAAATTAAACGGTGTTTCAGCGTTAAAAATAACACCAAAACAGATTGAAAACCGTCAATCTGCTTTGCTTTATCTTCATGGCGGTGCATTTTGTGTTGGCTCCCCCATCAGTCACATAGATTTAATCACACGTCTCGCTGTTGCAACTAAGCGCGTTGTTTGGGCCCTTGATTATCGCTTAGCACCAGAGCATCCATTTCCTGGGGCAAATGAAGATTGCCTAAATGCGTATCTCGCTTTGACGGAACAGTATGATGATATTGTGATTGCTGGTGACTCTGCTGGCGGCGGTCTGTCCATAACGCTCACACAGGCCATTATTAACAAAGACATACAAATGCCCAGTGCTGCAGTCGTTTTCTCGCCTTGGCTGGACCTGCGCTGTGCAAGCGACTCAATGATCACGAGGGCAGACATTGATCCAATGGTCACTAAAGATTGGCTGACAGCTTGTGCCGAATTTTACTGCGCTGACCAAACATCTGTAGATGATCCAACCGCGTCGCCCTTACTAGGGAAGTTTAATAACTTCCCTCGCACACTGATTCAAGTAGGCAGCGACGAAGTACTTTATGACGATGCCAAATCCCTTTATTGTCAGCTAAAAGAAGCCGGCATCGATGTCGAGTTATCGGAATACGAAGGTATGTGGCATGTATTCCAAATGCAGGCACAGCTAGTTTCGACGGCCAGAGTAGCGCTCAAAGAAGTCGCGCAATTCCTAAATAGGCCCCGTAATAGCTTGTGATTTTGAACTTATCGGATTTATGGCTTAACGATGATTATGACGATATCGTTTTTGTTTTCATAATACTGCTTCCACAATAACAGCCACGGACTCTTGAGCTAGGCATTCTGTTGTTAATCAATGAACAGACTCAAGCTTCAATACCAAACTACATTCTACAGACATAAAAAAACCCGCACTAGGCGGGTTTTTTACGTACACGATAACTTAGTCTTCGCTAACTACATCATCTTCAGTTGCTTCAACAACTGGACGATCTACTAGTTCAACATAAGCCATAGGCGCGTTATCACCAGCACGGAAACCACATTTCATAATACGAATGTAGCCGCCAGGACGGTTTTGATAACGAGGACCCAAATCAGTGAACAACTTACCAACGGCTTCTTTGCTACGAGTACGAGCAAAAACCAGACGACGGTTAGCAACTGAGTCTATTTTAGAAATAGTGATCAGTGGCTCAGCTACACGACGTAGCTCCTTCGCCTTTGGCAAGGTAGTCTTAATGATTTCATGTTCGAACAAGCTTGCTGCCATGTTTTTAAACATAGCTTGACGGTGCGAGCTTGTGCGATTGAAGTGACGACCACTTTTACGATGACGCATGGTTAAATTCCTATACTAACTGAACGAGCCGCTTACGCGAGCACTTTATCGTCGTTGCGGAGGCTAGCCGGTGGCCAGTTCTCCAAATGCATACCTAACGACAGGCCACGTGAAGCAAGAACGTCTTTAATTTCAGTCAGAGACTTCTTACCTAAGTTAGGTGTCTTCAGCAACTCAACTTCTGTACGCTGGATAAGATCACCGATGTAATAGATGTTCTCTGCTTTCAAGCAATTGGCAGAACGAACAGTCAATTCTAAATCGTCCACTGGACGCAATAGTATTGGATCGATTTCTTCTTCTTCACGAACCTGGACAACAACTTCGTCGTTTTCAAGGTTAACAAAGATAGCCAACTGCTGCTGCAAGATGGTCGCGGAACGACGGATAGCTTCTTCAGGATCAATGGTACCATTGGTTTCCAGATCGATAATAAGCTTGTCCAAGTCAGTACGCTGTTCTACACGAGCGCTATCGACGCTGTATGAAACACGCTTAACTGGGCTGTACGTTGCGTCCAACTGTAACTTGCCAATTGCCTTAGTTTCTTCATCGTTTTGGTGACGAGACTCAACAGTCTCATAACCGCGACCAGAAGCTACTTTCAGACTCATGGTAAGTGTTGTGCCTTCGCTCAAATGAGCAATAACATGATCTGGATTCGCGATTTCAACACCGTGATCCAACTCAATGTCCGCAGCAGTAACAACACCAGGACCAACCTTCTTAAGGGTCAGAGAGGCGTCATCACGGTCATGTAACTTAACCGCAACACCTTTCAGGTTCAGCAGGATTTCAATAACATCTTCCTGAACGCCTTCGATAGCACTGTACTCATGCAAGACGCCGTCGATTTCACACTCGACGATAGCCGCGCCTGGCATTGAAGACAGCAGGATCCGACGCAATGCGTTGCCCAAAGTGTGTCCAAAACCGCGCTCTAGCGGCTCCAGAGTCACTTTGGCGTGGGTATTATTTACTTCGTCAACTTGAATTAGACGAGGTGTCAAAAATTCGTTCACTGCACGCTGCATAGCTGCCCCTTAATTTCTCTATTACTTAGAGTAAAGTTCCACGATGAGGTTTTCGTTGATCTCTGCTGGGAGATCAGCGCGCTCTGGAAGTGCTTTAAAAGTACCTTCCATCTTGCCTGCATTCACATCGATCCAGCCGCAATCTGCGCGCTGACCAGACAATTGCATTGCAAGCTTGATACGATCCTGAGTTTTTGACTTCTCACGGATGGCAACAATATCGCCGCTCTTGATCTGAAATGACGGAATATTAACGGTCTGACCGTTAACAGTGATGGCCTTGTGAGACACCAACTGACGAGATTCGGCGCGAGTCGAGCCAAAACCCATACGGTAAACAACGTTATCCAGACGAGATTCTAGCAACTGAAGCAAGTTCTCACCGGTTGCACCCTTACGACGTGCCGCTTCTTTATAGTAGCTGCGGAACTGCTTTTCTAGGATGCCATAAAGACGACGGACTTTTTGCTTCTCACGAAGCTGTAGACCGTAGTCAGATAAACGACCGCGACCAGCGCCATGAACGCCAGGTTTGGTTTCTAACTTACATTTTGAGTCAAGTGCGCGAACACCGCTTTTCAGGAACAAATCTGTTCCTTCACGACGAGCAAGCTTACACTTAGGACCAATATAACGTGCCATATTTCAGCCTCCTTATACGCGACGCTTCTTAGGTGGACGACAGCCGTTATGTGGGATCGGTGTAACATCAGTGATGTTAGCGATTTTGTACCCACACGCATTAAGAGCGCGAACTGCTGATTCGCGACCCGGACCAGGACCCTTAACTTCAACATCAAGGTTCTTAAGACCGTACTCTTTGGCGGCTTCCCCTGCGCGCTCCGCAGCTACCTGAGCCGCGAATGGAGTGCTTTTACGGGAACCACGGAAACCAGAACCACCGGCAGTTGCCCACGAAAGAGCGTTACCCTGTCGATCGGTAATGGTCACAATGGTGTTGTTAAAAGAGGCGTGGATGTGCGCAATGCCATCGACGACCGTCTTTTTAACCTTTTTCTTGGTTGATCTTTGTGGCTTAGCCATTTTTAAATCCTACTTTTAATATCAACACTGCAACAAGTCGAATGCAGCTACACTAAAAGAACAGCGGACCCGAAGTAATAAATTACTTACGGATCGCTTTACGTGGACCCTTACGGGTACGCGCGTTCGTTTTAGTACGCTGGCCACGAAGAGGAAGACTGCGACGGTGGCGAATACCACGGAAACAACCCATATCCATCAGACGTTTGATGTTCATTTGCACTTCACGGCGCAAATCACCTTCGACTGAGAACTTACCTACTTCGTTACGAACAACATCAAGCTGATCTTCACTCAGGTCACCAATTTTGGTGCTCTCAGCAATACCAGTAGCGGCACAAATCTGCTTGGCAGTAGTCTTACCAACGCCATAGACGTAGGTCAGAGAAATAACTGCATGCTTGTTGTCAGGAATATTGACACCGGCAATACGGGCCATGTCGAACTCCGTTACTTACTTAATGAAAGGGCGCGAATACTACAGCCGACAAACTTAAAAAGCAAGCCTTCTGAATCCACACCCGGTTAAATCGGGGTAAAAATTAACCCTGACGCTGTTTGTGCTTAGGATCTGTACAGATCACTCGCACACTGCCGTTTCGACGAATGATTTTACATTCACGACAGATTTTCTTCACAGACGCACGTACTTTCATGACGTTCTCCTGAGTCCAGAACTGCCGCTTAGCGGCGAGTTCCGTAATTATGTAAATTCGATTTCTTCATCAGTGAATCGTACTGATGAGACATCAGGTGTGACTGCACCTGCGCCATAAAGTCCATCACAACCACCACAACGATCAGTAACGAAGTACCACCGAAGTAGAAAGGTACATCTGCGGCAACCACCAAAAACTGGGGCAGCAAACATACGGATGCGATGTAAAGTGAACCAAACAAAGTCAAACGGCTGAGCACATTATCAATGTAGTTAGCGGTTTGAATACCAGGACGAATACCTGGAATAAACGCGCCAGATTTCTTCAAGTTTTCTGCCACGTCGCGAGGATTGAACATCAACGCCGTATAGAAATAACAGAAGAAGATAATGCCTGCAGTAAACATCACTATGTACAGAGGCTTATTAGGCCCCAATGCCAGACTAATATTTTGTAGCCATTCCATACCTTCACCTTGACCGAACCACGTGCCCAGCGACGCTGGGAACAACAGTAGGCTTGAAGCAAAGATCGCAGGAATAACACCCGCCATATTTAATTTCAGAGGAAGGTGGCTCGATTGAGCTGCCATCATCTGACGACCTTGTTGGCGCTTAGCGTAGTTAATCGTGATACGGCGTTGTCCGCGTTCAACGAAAACGATGAAAGCGATAACAGCAATGGCCAAAAGAGCGATACCAAGCAGCAATAATATGTTCAGATCGCCCTGACGAGCAGACTCAAACGATTGCGCTATGGCACTTGGCAAACCCGCAACAATACCAGCGAAAATCAGGATTGAAATACCGTTACCGATACCACGTTCCGTCACTTGTTCGCCTAACCACATCATAAATACCGCACCCGCAATAAACGAAGGTACCGCAGCGATGTAGAAATCTAAGCCGGTAGAGAAGGTAACGCCTTGACTCGCCAGACCGGCAGACACACCAAATGCCTGCACGGTTGCCAGTAAAACAGTACCGTAACGGGTGTACTGGGTAATCTTACGACGCCCAGCTTCACCTTCTTTCTTTAACTGCTCAAGCTGAGGGCTCACCGCCGACAACAATTGCATAATAATCGATGCCGAAATATAGGGCATGATACCCAGCGCAAGAATACTCATGCGCTCCAGAGCACCCCCAGAAAACATATTGAACATTTCCAAGATCGTGCCTTGGTTTTGCTCGAACAGTCTACTCAGTGCTTCTGGGTTAATCCCTGGTACCGGAATATGGGTACCAACCCGATATACAACAATTGCAAGTATCACAAAACGAATGCGAGACCAAAGTTCTCCCAGTCCAGATTGCATACCCTGCTGCGGTAATGCGCCTTGCTTAGCCATTATTCTTCGACCTTACCACCCGCTGCTTCAATCGCAGCTTTAGCGCCTTTAGTGACTTTTAGACCTTTTACAGTCACAGCTTGTTTGACTTCGCCAGACAGGATCACACGAGCTTCTTTAATCTTCTCGCCGATCACATCAGCTGCCTTCAACGCTGCCAAATCTACAACATCACCCGCCACTAAAGTCAGTTCGTTCAAGCGAATTTCCGCAACGTACTGTGACTTACGTGAAGTGAAGCCGAATTTAGGCAGACGGCGATAAATAGGCATCTGACCGCCTTCAAAGCCCGGAGCCACTGAACCACCAGAACGTGATTTAAGACCTTTGTGACCACGACCACCAGTCTTACCTAGACCGGAGCCGATACCACGGCCAACACGTTTAGCAGCAGGCTTCGAGCCAGGGGCTGGGCTCAATTCATTGAGACGCATATTACTCCCCTTCTACCTTGATCATATATTGAACTTTATTGATCATACCGCGAACTGAAGGTGTATCTTCCAGTTCAACTGTATGACCAATGCGACGTAGACCCAAACCTTTCATGGTTTCACGATGCTTCGGTAATTTACCGATAGTGCTTCGTACTTGGGTAACTTTTACGGTTTTCTTAGCCATTTCCGATTACCCCAGAATGTCTTCGACTGACATACCGCGCTTAGCAGCAACCTGTTCCGGTGACTTCATTTGTGCCAAACCATTGAAGGTAGCACGAACAACGTTCACTGGATTGGTTGAGCCGTAGCACTTAGCCAATACGTTTTTAACACCAACCATTTCCAATACGGCACGCATCGCACCACCGGCAATAATACCGGTACCTTCTGATGCAGGTTGCATATAAACCTGAGCACCAGAGTGACGCGCACGGATAGGATACTGTAATGTGCTGCCATCCAATTGGACGTCAACCATATTACGTTTCGCCTGTTCCATTGCCTTTTGGATGGCCAGTGGCACTTCGCGTGATTTACCACGACCAAAGCCAACGCGACCATTACCGTCACCCACAACAGTCAATGCTGTGAATGCGAAAATACGGCCACCTTTTACTACTTTGGCAACGCGGTTTACTTGAACTAGCTTTTCTTGCAGTTCACTTTCATTTCGATCGTTTCGTTCATGATTTGCCATGATCTTTACCCCTAGAATTCCAGGCCGTTTTCACGTGCCGCGTCAGCCAGAGCCTTAACACGACCATGGTATTTGAAACCAGAACGGTCAAACGCAACCTGAGTTACGCCAGCAGCTTTGGCGCGTTCAGCGATTAACTGACCAACCTTGCTTGCTGCACTGACATTACCAGTTATATCTGTGCGCAGATCCGCTTCTACAGTAGAAGCAGTCGCCAAGACGTTAGCGCCATTGGCAGAAATGATCTGAGCATAAATGTGTCTGGGCGTACGGTGTACGCACAGGCGCACCGCGCTTTTATCACGGATATTTACCCGTGTTTTAGTCGCACGGCGCAGACGAGCTTTTTTCTTCTCATTCATGGCCTAGACCCTACTTTTTCTTGGCTTCTTTACGACGCACATGTTCATCAGCATAACGAACACCTTTACCTTTATAAGGCTCTGGTGGACGATAGCCACGGATTTCGGCTGCAACCTGACCAACCACCTGCTTGTCGATACCTTTGATAACGACTTCAGTTTGGGTTGGTGTTTCTGCTGTAACGCCTTCAGGAAGGATATAATCCACCGGATGCGAAAAACCGAGCGATAAGTTCAAAGTGTTACCAGTTGCTTTGGCACGGTAACCAACACCTTGAAGTATTAATTTCTTTTCGAAACCAACGCTGACACCAGTTACCATATTGCTAACCAGTGAACGGAACGTACCCGCCAATGCGTTTGATTTCTTGTCGCCTGTTTTAGCAGCGAATGTCAGTGTGTCTTCAACTTGATTAATATCAACCAAAGAATGAACGCTAAGTTCTAACTGACCTTGCTTGCCTTTCACAGATAACAATTCACCATTCAGCTTAATTTCTACACCAGCTGGAATGGTGACGGGAGCTTTTGCTACGCGAGACATCGTTATTCCCCTTAGAATACAGTCGCGATAACTTCACCGCCGACACCCGCAGCACGGGCAGCGCGATCAGTCATAACGCCTTTAGAAGTGGAAACGATAGCCACACCTAAACCAGCCTCAACTTTTGGCAGTTCGGTAGAGCCCCGATACTGACGCAGACCAGGACGGCTAACGCGCTGAATGCGTTCGATAACCGGCTTGCCTTCGTAGTATTTTAAATCGATTGTCATCGTCGGCTTGGTTGTTTCTTCTACAGAAAAACCAGCTATATAACCTTCGGCTTTAAGAACCTCGGCTACTGACTTTTTAATTTTTGATGACGGCATGCTTACATTCTTATGTCCAGATTGCTGGGCATTACGAATGCGGGTAAACATATCCGCCAACGTATCTTGCATACTCATTTAATAATCCTCTGTTGTACAGCGCCCCAACAAGTAAAGCGCGCTCCTCTAAGAAGAGGGGCGCGTATTGTACTCGCAAAGGAATTGCTTACCAACTAGCTTTTTTCAGGCCCGGTACATTACCCTTCATGCCTTCTTCACGCAACTTAATACGTGACAGCTTGAATTTGCGGTAAACACCATGTGGACGACCTGTCATTTGACAACGAGCACGCAGGCGGCTTGGTGACGAATCACGTGGCAACTGCTGCAATGCTTGTTGCGCTTTCCAACGCTCTTCG
Source organism: Thalassolituus sp. (assembly GCA_029212275.1). Classification (GTDB taxonomy): domain Bacteria; phylum Pseudomonadota; class Gammaproteobacteria; order Pseudomonadales; family Oceanobacteraceae; genus Thalassolituus. The sequence continues at coordinate 8,455 of JARGOI010000004.1, read as the reverse complement.
TCAGAAGAGGTTGTATTTGCAATGATGCCTTTCAGTTCTGCTCGTTTAGAAGCGAACTTGGCAACCAGTTTCTCACGCTTCAGCTCGCGCTGCTTCATGCTAATTTTGGCCATGGTTCACTCCTTAGTTACGGAACGGGAACTGCAGCGCTTTTAATAAAGCGCGGCCTTCATCGTTTGTTTTAGCCGTGGTAGTAATGGTCACATCCATACCGCGAATTTTGTCTACTTTATCGTATTCAATTTCCGGGAAGATGATCTGCTCTTTTACACCCATGCTGTAGTTACCGCGGCCGTCAAACGACTTGGGGTTAATACCACGGAAATCGCGCACTCGAGGTAGAGAAATATCTACAAGGCGATCCATGAATTCCCACATGCGGTCACGACGTAGGGTGACCTTACAACCGATCGGCCAGCCTTCACGAACTTTAAAGCCCGCGACTGACTTACGTGCTTTGGTGACAACCACTTTTTGACCAGAAATCAACTGCATATCTGCAACTGCACTGTCCATAAGTTTCTTGTCGCCTAACGCTTCACCAACACCCATGTTTAGAGTGATTTTAGTGACGCGCGGCACTTGCATCGGATTTGCGTAACCAAACTCTTCAGTAAGCTTGGTCACAACTTCACTTTTGTATAACTGTTTTAAACGTGACATAGCAGTACCCAGACCTATCAGGCGTCGACTTGATCGCCAGTGGATTTGAAGATACGTACCTTGCTTTCGCCTTCAACTTTAAAACCAATGCGATCGGCTTTTTCAGTTTTAGGGTTCCAGATAGCAACGTTAGAAACCTGAATGCTGGCTTCTTTTTCAACGATGCCGCCTGGCTGCTGTTGGTACGGGTTTGGTTTCTGGTGTTTCTTCACCATATTAATGCCGGTGATAATCAAACGGTCATTGTTCAGAACTTTCTGAACAGTGCCACGTTTGCCTTTCTCTTTACCGGCAATAACCACTACTTCGTCGTTTCTACGAATCTTTAACATAACTGTCCTCTCCCCTTACAGCACTTCAGGTGCAAGAGAAATGATCTTCATGAACTGTTCAGAACGCAGCTCACGAGTCACAGGGCCAAAGATACGAGTACCGATTGGCGCCAAAGACGCGTTAAGCAGTACGGCAGAGTTTACGTCGAAACGGATGATTGATCCGTCTGGACGACGTACACCTTTACGGGTACGTACAACTACTGCGTTCATTACCTGGCCTTTTTTTACTTTCCCGCGAGGAATCGCTTCCTTCACGGATACCTTGATCAGATCACCGATACCAGCGTAACGACGATGCGAGCCACCAAGCACTTTAATGCACTGGACTCGCTTCGCGCCGCTGTTGTCGGCAACATCAAGCATAGATTGAGTCTGAATCATGCCTTAGCTCCTCTAACTGCGCCTGGTCGTTAGACCTTAACGGCGCGCTCGTCGATACTTACCAGCGCCCATGTCTTATTTTTAGACAAAGGACGCGACTCTTTTACTGTAACGGTGTCACCAATCTGACACTCGTTGTTGGCATCGTGTGCCATTATTTTTGTAGAGCGCTTAACGAACTTTTTATAGATCGGGTGCTTTACAAAACGCTCTACCTGAACAGTGACAGACTTATCCATCTTGTTACTGGTAACGCGGCCGCTTACTGTGCGGGCTGTTTGTGTAGTTTCAGTCATGCTCATTTACCTGCCTTACTTGCCAGCACGGTTTTCACGCGGGCGATATCACGACGAGTTTCACGTATCAGGTGGGTTTGACCCAACTGATTGGTCGCTTTACCCATACGTAACTTAAATTGCTCACCCAACAGTTCTTCTAGCTGAGATTGCAGCTCAGCTACTGATTTTTCTTTCAGTTCACTTGCTTTCATCACAGCACCGTCCGTTTAACAAATGCGGTTTCAAATGGCAGTTTAGCGGCCGCTAATGAGAAAGCTTCGCGTGCGATTTCTTCCGACACACCTTCCATCTCATACAACACACGACCTGGCTGAATCTGGCATACCCAGTATTCTACGTTACCCTTACCTTTACCCTGACGAACCTCAAGAGGTTTGGCAGTGATCGGCTTATCAGGAAAAACTCGAATCCAGATTTTACCACCACGTTTAATTTTACGAGTCATTGCACGACGCGCTGACTCGATTTGACGTGAAGTCATACGACCACGACCTGTTGCTTTTAGTGCGTACTCACCAAAGCTAACCTTGGAGCCACGAATGGCTAAACCACGGTTACGGCCGGTCTGGACTTTACGGAACTTGGTACGTTTTGGTAACAACATAACTCAATCCCCTTATGAACGGCCGGTTTTCTTTTTACCTTGGTTCTTGGCACGGTCTCGAACTTCTTCGATGCCGCCAAGGATCTCGCCTTTGAAGATCCAAACTTTTACGCCAATAACACCATAGGTAGTGTGTGCTTCGTATGTCGCGTAATCGATGTCCGCACGCAATGTATGCAATGGAACACGACCTTCGCGATACCACTCTGAACGAGCGATCTCAGCACCACCTAAACGACCGCCCACCTGGATCTTGATGCCTTCTGCACCGCCACGCATTGCGTTTTGAACTGCGCGCTTCATAGCACGACGGAACATCACGCGACGCTCTAGCTGGTTAGCAACACTTTGTGCAACCAATTTGGCATCTAGATCTGGTTTACGAACTTCTTCGATATTGATGTGTACCGGAACACCCATCAAATCACTTACGTCTTTGCGCAGAACTTCAACATCTTCACCTTTCTTACCAATCACGATACCGGGACGGGCTGTATGAATGGTGATTTTGGCGCTCTGTGCAGGACGCTCAATAACAACTTTGCTCACTGAAGCCTTTTCAAGGCGCTTTTCGATCAAAGATCGAACCGCAATGTCAGTCAGCAGGTTGTCGGCGTACTTATCCTTACCGGCATACCAGATCGAATTATGATCTTTGGTGATACCAAGACGAATACCGGTTGGATGAACTTTCTGACCCATCTGACCAACTCCTATTTTTCTGAAACTTTCACAGTGATGTGACAAGTGCGCTTCAATATGCGATCTGCGCGGCCTTTCGCCCGTGGGCGAATGCGCTTCATCGTGATACCAGCGTCAACGAATGCAGTAGATACAGTCAATTCGTCAACGTCGGCACCGTTATTGTGCTCAGCGTTAGCGATGGCTGATTCCAGCACCTTCTTCACAAGATCAGAACCCTTTGTGGTGCTGAAGCTTAAAACGTTCAAAGCTTCGGCAACGTTCTTACCGCGGATAGAATCCACAACAAGACGGGCCTTCTGTGGAGACAAGTTAGCACCACGTAGTACAGCGGCTACTTCAGACATATTTCACCCCTCCTTAACGTTTGGCTTTCTTATCCGCCACGTGACCTTTAAAGGTACGTGTCAACGCGAATTCGCCGAGTTTATGACCAACCATGTCTTCAGTTACGAAAACAGGCACGTGTTGTTTGCCGTTATGAACGGCGATCGTCAATCCTACGAAATCCGGGAATATCGTAGATCGGCGAGACCAAGTCTTGATCGGACGTTTGTCGTTAGCCTCAAGAGCGGTCTCTACCTTTTTCATCAAGTGGTGGTCTATGAATGGACCTTTTTTTAATGAACGTGGCACAGTTATATCCTCTCTAATTATTTCGCAGAACGACGACGTACGATCAATTTATCGGTACGCTTATTCTTACGAGTCTTATAACCTTTGGTTGGAACGCCCCAAGGAGTAACTGGGTGACGACCACCAGAGGTACGACCCTCACCACCACCATGCGGGTGATCTACAGGGTTCATTACTACACCGCGAACAGTCGGACGAACACCGCGCCAGCGGGTTGCACCAGCTTTACCAAGTTCACGAAGAGCGTGCTCGGAGTTACCGACCTCACCCAACGTTGCACGGCAATCTGATAGAACCTTGCGCATTTCGCCAGAGCGTAAACGCAATGTGCAGTAAGTGCCTTCACGGGCAACTAACTGAGCTGAAGTACCGGCTGAACGGGCAATCTGACCGCCTTTACCTGGCTTAAGCTCAATGTTATGAATCACACTACCAACCGGTACGTTGCGCAATGTCATTGCACTACCTACTTTAATCGGCGCTGATTCACCTGAAACAACCTGATCACCAGCAGACAAGCCTTTTGGTGCCAAGATGTAGCGACGCTCACCGTCTTTGTACAAAACAAGAGCAATGTTTGCGCTACGGTTTGGATCGTATTCGATGCGCTCAACAGTCGCTGGAATACCATCTTTGTCACGTTTGAAATCGACTAAACGATAATGCTGCTTGTGACCACCACCGATATGACGAGTAGTGATACGGCCGTTGTTGTTACGACCACCGCTTTTCGATTTCTTTTCTAATAGAGCTGCGTGAGGTTTACCCTTGTGCAACTCGGCGTTAACGACTTTAACCAGATGACGACGGCCAGCTGAAGTCGGTTTAGTTTTCACCAATGCCATGACTTAAGCTCCTTATTCCGCGTCTGCGAAGTCAATGTCCTGACCGGCTACCAAACGAACGTATGCTTTACGCAAATCGTTACGCTTGCCAAAACCACGGGCAGTACGCTTAGTTTTACCTTTAATGTTGACGGTCTGAACTGACTGTACTTTTACGTCAAACAGAGCTTCAACCGCTTTTTTGATTTCCGGCTTAGTCGCATCAGGCGACACGCGGAAAACATACTGATTGTTTTTATCAGCTAGGATGGTTGCTTTCTCAGAAACATGAGGTGCTACCAACACTTTATAGATACGTTCACGGTTCATGCGAATGTCTCCTCAAGTTGTTTAAGAGCAGACACAGTCACCAAAATTTTATCAAAACCGATCAGGCTAACTGGATCGATCGCTGATGCCTCAGTCACACCAACGTGTGGCACGTTGCGTGAAGCTAGGTATAGATTTTCATCTAAGTCATCGGAAACGATCAAAACATTACTCAAATTGAACTCATTCAACTTGGCAATAAATTCTTTGGTCTTGTGAGTGCTAACAGTGAAATCATCAGCAACAATCAAACGCTCTTGACGAACAAGTTCAGACAAGATTGATTGGATCGCAGCACGATACATTTTCTTGTTAACTTTTTGCTCAAAGCTACGTGGCTTAGCAGCAAAAGTAACACCACCTGAGCGCCAAATTGGCGAACGAGATGTACCTGCACGAGCACGACCAGTACCCTTCTGACGCCATGGCTTAGCACCACCACCGCTTACTTCAGAACGAGTTTTTTGTGCTTTAGAGCCTTGACGACCGCCTGCCATGTAAGCAGTAACAATCTGATGTACAAGAGCTTCATTAAAATCGCGACCAAAAGTTGCGTCGGATACAGCAACGGCTGCGCCAGTATTTGTTTTAAGTTCCATTGCTTACCCCTTAGCCTTAACAGCTGGTTTAACAATTACTTCGGAACCAGTCGCACCTGGAACAGCACCCTTAACTAGCAACAAGTTGTTTTCAACGTCAACGCGAACAACAACCAAGCCCTGAGTTGTAACTTGTACAGAACCCATGTGACCAGCCATTTTCTTGCCTTTCCATACGCGGCCAGGAGTCTGACACTGGCCAATAGAACCAGGAGCGCGGTGAGACAAAGAGTTACCGTGAGTAGCGTCTTGCATGCTGAAGTTCCAGCGCTTGATGCCACCTTGGAAGCCTTTACCTTTCGATGTACCAGTTACGTCGACTTTCTGACCGGCAGCAAACTGCTCAACAGTTAGCTCCTGACCAGCGTCCATCGCTTCTTCAGTACGGAATTCCAAAAGACCGCGACCAGCAACCACATTTGCTTTAGCAAAATGGCCCGATTCGGGCTTAGAAACGCGAGATGCTTTCTTCTCGCCAAATGCAACCTGAATTGCACTGTATCCATCAGTCTCAGGTGTTTTAACCTGAGTAACGCGGTTAGGCGTCACCTGCAGAACAGTGACAGCAACAGATTGACCTTCTTCAGTAAATATACGAGTCATGCCCGCTTTTTTACCGACAATACCAATTGCCATTTTCATTTCCTCTAGTGTACGGGGCTTAAACCCGCTATGGCCGCTCAACAGTGAGCGTTACACAGAGCCTAATAGATTATTCCTTACGGATTAACCCAGGCTAATCTGAACTTCCACACCGGCAGCCAGATCTAGTTTCATTAACGCATCAACTGTTTTCTCAGTTGGCTCAACAATGTCGAGCATGCGTTTGTGCGTACGTATTTCGTACTGGTCGCGCGCGTCTTTGTTAACGTGCGGTGAAACCAGAACGGTAAAACGCTCTTTACGTGTAGGTAACGGAATAGGACCGCGTACCTGAGCGCCCGTACGTTTCGCCGTATCGACAATTTCCTGAGTCGAAGTATCGATCAGGCGATGGTCGAACGCCTTCAAACGGATACGGATTCGTTGGTTTTGCATACCAAACTCCAATAAGTGTGCTGAGCTTGCATTTTCCCCAGAATTAAGGGGACGCGAATTGTATTCGAAGGATCAAAAAAGGTCAACACGGTAACCAACAAATATTTATGCATGTGTTGCGGCGTGTTCTTTGATGACTCTTGTTGCAGTGCCTACTTCCATAAAAACTCAACCAACATTGTTAGCCATTATCTATTACTAGCGCTTTTTGAATCATAGACATCAGTATCCTCCTCAGTTACAAAGACATAATGGGTCGATTAATGGCCATACATTTACGCCCCTATTTTACTGAGGGTTTTATTACGGGATATTGCGAGAATCAAATGAATTCAATATCGTCATTTAACGGCAAAACCATTTGGATAACCGGCGCATCCTCTGGGATCGGCGAACATCTTTGCTATGCACTGAGCAAAGCTGGAGCAACTCTGATCATGTCTGCACGTCGGGAATCAGAATTGGCGCGGGTGCGCGCTCAGTGCAGTCATCCAGAAAAACACCACCTTGTGTTACTCGATATGCAAGACTGCGAAGCCATCATTGCAACTGCCAACAAAGTACTCGGCGAAGTTGGTGACATTCATTATTTATTCAATAACGCCGGCATTACTCAACGCGCAGCCGTGGTCGATTTGGAGCTTGCCACTAGCCGCAAAGTGTTTGAAGTCAATTATTTCGCCAAGATAACACTGACTCGCGCGCTTTTACCGCACATGCTTAAACGCGGCAATGGACATATCATTACGATTTCCAGCATTGCTGGATTGGTGGGTGTTCCCTATCGTTCAGCTTACAGCTCGTCGAAAGCCGCGATCATTTCATTCATGAGCGCATTGCGTGTTGAAGTGTTCGATCAGGGCATCGACGTTTCCACTATTTGTCCGGGGTTCGTAAAGACAAGTATCGTAGAAACAGCCAAAAGAGAAGGTACGGCTAGTGCGAATGCTGATGCTTCCATGATTGATGGCGGGATGGAAATTGACGAAGCCGTTGAGCAAATGTTGATTGGCGTGGCGAAGAAGAAATCCTTGATCATTGTAGCCACCGGCGTTGAGAAATTCGCACCTTACATTCAGCGCTTTTTCCCAAGACTGATGTTTAAGATAATACGCAAAGCCGCACCAAAACCTTAACTGCGTACTGAGCATTTATAAGTTAGTGATGAACGCCCTTGCTGGGGCACAAAAAAACCCGCACGAAGCGGGTTTTTTCTACTCTAAAACTATCAGCGATTAAGCGATAACTTTAGCAACAACACCCGCACCAACGGTACGGCCACCTTCACGGATAGCGAAGCGCAAGCCTTCGTCCATCGCGATCGGTGCAATCAGGGTAACGGTCAATTGCACGTTATCACCTGGCATTACCATTTCTACGCCGTCAGGTAGCTCACAAGCACCTGTTACGTCAGTTGTACGGAAGTAGAACTGTGGACGGTAGCCTTTGAAGAATGGCGTGTGACGACCACCTTCATCTTTACCCAACACGTATACTTCTGATTGGAAGGTCGTGTGTGGAGTAATAGAACCTGGCTTAGCCAATACTTGACCACGCTCAACTTCTTCACGCTTAGTACCACGCAGTAGAACACCAACGTTCTCACCAGCACGGCCTTCGTCAAGAATCTTACGGAACATCTCAACACCAGTACAAGTGGTCTTAACGGTGTCTTTGATACCGATGATCGCAACTTCTTCACCAGTACGGACGATACCGCGTTCGATACGACCAGTTACTACCGTACCACGACCTTGGATAGAGAATACGTCTTCGATTGGCATAATGAATGCACCATCGACAGCACGCTCTGGCTCAGGAATATAAGAATCTAGAGTTTCAACCAGTTTCTTAACGGCAGTGGTGCCCATTTCGTTGTCGTCAGTGCCGTTTAGAGCCATCAATGCAGAACCTGCGATGATTGGCGTGTCGTCACCTGGGAAGTCGTATTCTGACAACAGGTCACGCAATTCCATTTCAACAAGCTCTAGCATTTCTGCGTATTCTTCTGAATCTGCGCCGCCGCAATCTTCTGCAAGCAAGT
>JARGOI010000270.1 GCA_029212275.1 Thalassolituus sp. | reverse complement strand
CACCCGTATGTGTAAATAAATGTCCATTACGTGCATTTCTTGTCGGCATCACACAGTCAAACATGTCGATACCACGACGAACGCCTTCGACAAGGTCTTCCGGCTTACCGACGCCCATCAAATAACGCGGCTTTAGTTTCGGCATTTTCGGTGCGATATAACGCAAAACACGCATCATATCTTCTTTAGGCTCCCCGACGCTCAAACCACCCACAGCATATCCATCGAAGTCAATATCGGACAGTCCTTGCAAAGACTCATCACGCAAGTCTTCGTACATGCCGCCTTGAATGATACCAAACAGAGCAGACGGGCTGTCGCCATGGGCATCTTTCGAACGCTGCGCCCAGCGCAACGACAAACGCATTGAATCGGCTGCTTCTTGATGCGTCGCGGGATGCGGTGTGCATTCGTCGAAAATCATAACCACATCAGAACCTAAGTCACGCTGCACCTGCATCGAACTTTCAGGGGTCATCAACACATTGTCACCATTTACTGGTGAGGCAAAGGTAACACCCTCTTCGGTGATTTTGCGCATATCGCCCAAGCTGAACACTTGAAAGCCGCCGGAATCGGTAAGAATCGGTTTATCCCATCCAATAAAATCATGCAAATCACCATGCGCCTTCACTACCTCGGTACCGGGTCGCAGCATCAAGTGGAAGGTATTCCCTAAAATAATATGAGCCCCTAACGCTTCAACTTGATCCGCATTCAATCCTTTCACAGAACCATAAGTACCGACCGGCATAAACGCTGGCGTTTCGACCTTTCCTCTTGGAAAAGTAATGGTGCCGCGCCTAGCGTAGCTGTCATTCGAGGAGTCTTCTTCCGAATGGTGCAGTTCAAACTGCATAAAACATTCACGTGTCATAACGATTCTTCTGTTGGTCTTGGTGCTGATGCGGGTAATCACTCATTGCCAGTGAATGTTGCTCCAAGAGCCGCACCTGAAATATTTGGGCAAGGTAAAAACATGGCATCACCGTAACTGTAAAAACGATATTTTTGCACGATGGCATGCGCATAAGCATTGAGAGTATTATCCTGTCCCGCAAACGCCGATACCAGCATAATCAAGGTCGATTCTGGTAAGTGAAAATTTGTAATCATGGCATCAACGCTGCGAAAACGATAACCGGGATAGATAAAAATTCGACTTTCGCCAGAGAACTCGGCTATATCGCCTGTCTGACTGGCACTTTCTAAGCTGCGCACCGAGGTTGTTCCTACCGCCACAACTCGCTTGCCTGAGGCTCGGGTTGCATTAACCGCCTCAACAACATTGGCATCGACTTCAATGTACTCTGCATGCATTTGATGTTCATCAACGTTATCGACCTTTACTGGCTGAAAAGTGCCGGCACCGACGTGCAAGGTAACAAACGCAAAGCGAATCCCTTTGTTACGCAAACGCTCCAGCATCGGCTCATCAAAGTGCAAACCAGCCGTAGGAGCAGCGACAGCGCCGGGCTTTTTGGCATATACGGTTTGATAGCGTTCGCGATCGCTTTCACTGTCGGCACGTTCCATGTAAGGCGGCAAAGGCATGTGCCCTGAAGACTCTAGGATTTCAAATACCGGACGAGGATCATCGAAACGAAGATGAAATAAAGCATCTTCCCGACCCAAGACGGTCACCGGAATGCCTTCTAAGAAAATTTGTTGCTGAGGTTTAGGTGAACGAGAACAACGAATATGCGCCATAACTTCATGGTCGTTGATGACTCGCTCGACCAAAATTTCTAGCTTGCCCCCCGACGCCTTTTCACCAAACATCCGTGCCGGAATCACACGCGTGTTGTTGAATACCAGCAGATCCCCTGCTTCGAGCATGGTTTCTAGGTCCGTGAACTGCTTATCTTGCACGTGACCGTTTTCACCATTCAATACCAATAGACGCGATGCGCTGCGCTCCGGCATGGGGTAACGTGCTATCAGCTCGTTGGGTAATTCAAAAGAAAAATCGCTGGTTTTCATTTAAAACTTAATAATCCGATGACAATGCTTGAGAGATAAGCTCAAAGTCTTTTCTCACAAATTTATTTCCAAGACTTACGGCTTTACCATCAACGATGGGAAAGACGTTCAACGCAAACTTTATAGGACGCAAGATTACCGGAGAAGTCGAGGTAAGTTAAGGAAATACTTAGAAAAAGTATTGACTCGAAAAAAATTAACAGTAATATACGCGGCCACTGACCAGTACTGATTTGCCAGAGTGGCGAAATTGGTAGACGCAGGGGATTCAAAATCCCCCGCCCTTGCGGGTGTGCCGGTTCGAGTCCGGCCTCTGGTACCACAAATCATAGTTTGTTGGTCAGTAGCAGCTCAAATGTTATGTCGCAACGACATAAAGACTCAGAGCGATAGTTTTGCCCAGGTGGTGGAATTGGTAGACACGCAGCGTTCAGGTCGCTGTGAGCTTACGCTCGTGAGAGTTCGAGTCTCTCCCTGGGCACCATTAGACGCACTGCTCTTTTCTGTTTAAATAATTTTCTTTTTTACTCCTGAATATCACCTGTTTGATGCCATTCTGCACAAATATATTTTGTTATTATCTTGCTTCCTAGTTTGCTAACTCCTCTGTCATCTCTAGTTCCTCTCTTATCTTTAGTTGTATCTTAAGTTCAATAACTAAGATGAGTTTCATCTTCAGTAAAAGAAAAATCTCTCATCAGATCATAGTGATTGCGATTCATTTACAAAAGAAATCTAAAAATTAAGAGGCCAACAGCTATCATTAACAACTAAACTCTAAAGCCGCACACAGAATTATTTAGGCTCTAGACAAGCGACTGTTTCTAAAATTATCAAATTCCACCAGAGAGTTTACGGAGTAAATTGTGAAGTATATATTTGTTCTTTTTTTTCTATGTATAAATACTGTTTTGGCTGATGTTGCTCCAGAAAGTATCGAAGCGCCTACATTTGAACTTCCCACCCTCACTGGCGATAATATTGTTCGCCTTGAAGATTACAAGAATCAGGTCGTCTATCTCGACTTTTGGGCAAGTTGGTGCGCTCCGTGTCGAAGATCCTTACCAATGATTAACGAATTACGCAAAGAACTGCACTCACAAGGATTTGAAGTACTGGCGGTCAATTTAGACGAGTCTCCCGACATGGGATTGTCATTTGTTGAGCCATTAAATCTAACTTACCCGCTTTTGTACGATGGCTTTGGTAAAACGCCGAATAGTTATCAAGTACGCGCAATGCCAACGTCGTTCTTAATTGATCACACTGGCCAAGTTCGCAGTATGCATGTTGGGTTCAGTCCAGACACAATCGAATCTGTTCGCCAAGATGTACTGGAATTACTAAAAAAAATACCTAGAAATAGTGCTGAGATATCTCAAAATAATCCTTAGCTGGAGAAATTATTTTACTTAACTGGAGAGAATTACTTAACTTGATTGGCAAGCGTTACTTTATTTCGTCCCTGCTCCTTAGAATTGTAAAGTGCGGTATCGGCCATCGCGACCCACTGATCTTGATGCTCGGTTTTTTTCGGAATCCCTGCATGTACACCGATACTTACTGTCATATTAAGACCGTCGATGATGCGTGAGAAATCGTATTCCGCAATAGATTTACGTATACGCTCAGCGAGTGCCAGTGTTTTGTTGGCTTCCTTCAAAGGTGCCACCACCACGAACTCCTCTCCGCCATAACGAGCTACTAAGTCGTGGTCGCTAACTTGATCATTAATTGTTTCCGCAATACAACGGAGGATTTCATCGCCCGTTTGATGACCAAATTGATCGTTTACCGCTTTAAAAAAATCGATATCGATCATCATAACGCCTAAAGGCATTTGATCATGAACGGCAAGTGCAAACTCATGACTCAGCACTTCTTCAAAATGTCGGCGATTTGGTACATTGGTGAGCGCATCAGTACTGCTCATTTGTTCTAAGCGTGCATTGGCTACTTGCAGTTCTGCTGTCCGCTCTCTGACTTTCTCTTCAAGGGTTTCAGTAGCACGATGTTGAATTTCTAATGCCCTAGCTTGAGCTTCACGCGCCTGACGCTCGTGTTCTAATGCCTTTTCTTGCGCAATACGAGCATTGCGTTCTTGGTCTAATGCTTCCTTCTGCGCTTTACTTGCAGTTTTTTCTAGCTTTAACGCTTCCTGCTGAGCTTCAAATCGATCACGTTTTTCTGTGTTTAAACGATCTGCTAGCGCAAATGATAACAACATGACTTCCATGGCTGAGCCTATCTGTAATGCATGCTCAGTAAATAAGTTTCTGGGAATAATATTAAATTTATTTAAGGCAAGAATGACACCGCCCAACAAAAACGTGGACCAAGCAATGGTGTAATAACGAGCTGGCTGATAGCCTTCGTACCAACGTTTAA
>JARGOI010000269.1 GCA_029212275.1 Thalassolituus sp. | reverse complement strand
ACACAGCCAGAGTTCAAAGTTGCATCACAGCTATGGCAAATTCCCATACGACAGCCATGAGGTGGATTCATACCAGCGTCTTCCGCGACGCGCAGCAGGTTTGTTTCGCTATCCGCTTCTATCTTTATGCCACTTTTTATAAAAGTCACTTTACCACCAACTACATCCTTTGGCACTGGGGCAAAATCAGCCAAAAATCGCTCAATATGCAATTTATGAGATAATCCTGCAGCCTTCCAATGAGCCTCCATAGCGGTAAGCAAGGCAGCGGGTCCGCAAGCATAACAGTCGCGCTCTTTCCAATCTGGGCACAAGCTGTCTAATTGCTCTGCACTGAAATGGCCTTTATTCTGTTGTGGATCGGCAGAATCTTGAGGGTAAATTTCGTACAAGTGGTAATACTTTTGTTGTGCGTCTATTTGTCGAAGTTCTTTACCAAAGATGACGTCATTTTCGCTCGGTGCATAGTGAATATGTACCGAATCTGGCAGGCGTTTCTGGGCAATCAAGCTTCGTAACATACTCATCGCAGGTGTAATACCACTGCCTGCGGTAATAAATAAAGGTTGTATTGGCGACGCATCAGGTAAATAAAAGTCGCCTTGGGGTAACCCGACAGGGATGTAATCTCCCACTTTAAGATTTCGCACGATGTGGCTGGAAATACGACCACCGTTGATCATTTTTACTGTGATTGTAAAACAGCCGTCATCACGCTCTGGTGGCGAAGATATCGTGTAAGTTCGGGTGTGTTGTCGACCATCAACAACAATTCCAACTCGGACATGTTGACCGGGGCGGTGCAAACGCCAATTGTTACCCGCTTTTAAGGTGATAGTTCGAGCATCTTTAGTTTCATCACCAATATTGATAACTTGTGCTTGCAGCTGATGAGTTGCCCAAAGTGGATTCATTAACTCAACATAGTGAGACGTTTTAAGTGGATAGGCGAACATATCGGTAATCTTCGTTAAACGAGTCAGCCATGTTTTGTCGCTATTTTTAGTACTTTGAGTTGGCAAGTTTTTTTCTCCCTCAAATGATCAAGAGTATCGGTGCATTCGAGTTGTCTATAATATTATTATTAAAATTGTTTAATTGTCTTTAGATCATACCCCGAATCGATATCAGTTATCTATACAGACTTTCATGTTGTTGGTAGCCCTAGGCACCATTAACACGGCATTTTGATAATTAAAAAATACATTGCTTGGTTTTCGAAAGAATATATCTCTCATTTCGTTACTTTGATGCTCTATTTTAGATTCTGCAGTTAAAAACAGTACAAACACAGTAGGTATTTATGAATCAAAGCGATGAATTTATTTACTTTCATGAATTTTACGAAAAGAACCTAATCCTTATAGTAATAAAAAAATATTTCAAAAGATCGAATTAGGTTATGTGTGATTGTCGAAAATGTTCGAGTAAATTAATTGAAAATATAGGGCTAAGCGTATTTTCATGAAATAGCGAATAATAAAAACAGACTTTATGCAGTACGTTAAAAAATGGCGACCGAAGATATTGTTCTTGCTGTAAGGAATTATAGGATTTGAATTAGAAACTAAGAAAGGAAATAACAGGATATTTCTCAAATCAAAAAAATTATTTAGAATATTTTTAATTCGAAATAATCGAAAAGAAAACTACAAAAAATATAATTTACTTATGAAAGTAACAAGCGTTTGGAAACATAATTTATTTCCAAACGCTAACCAAACTAATTATTTTGCAATAATCAGTTTCTTCCATTCCATCATCAGATCTACTTGATCGTGTTTGTCAGGGTGGAAGTCTTCCTGGTAAAACAATTTGAAGTCGCGATAAACGCAAGTTACAAAACCATTCTTCTTATTAAAGAAGACTTGGTAAGCTTCTTTGAAATGTTTCCACGAAGGCATCTGACGAGACTTAGCAAGTAGATAAACAGTACGTATTGTGCAAAGAAGTGGAAAACCAATTCCAACTAGGCGCATCGCCTTTCTTAACGATTTGCGATCTCCGCCTGCGTCCATGTATACGTCAAATGCTACAGACTTATGTTCAATCTCTTCCAAAGCATGCCATTGCATTAGTTCCACAAACGACGGAGACACATTTTCAAATACTTCGGTATTGTTTAAAATCCAGTCAGCAATAATTGCCGTTATATGTTCGAGACAAACTGTTCCAGCAAGTAAAGTTATAGGACGGAATCTAGTGTTATGTTTCTTGATGGCATTTGCAACACGCTCCTCAACCGCATCTACTCTCCAACCAACCTTAAAAAGTTGATCGTTTAACAGACGATGATGATGAGTGTGAGCGGCTTCTTGGCGAATGAAGTCAGTCACTTCTTTAAGACGGTCAGGATCTTTAACGAAGTCTTTGTGACGACGGACTGAATCTATGAACATTTGCTCGCCCGGTGGGAACGTAGCGGAGAGAACAGTAATGAAGGCGGTCAAAATAGGATTGTCACGAAACCAATTCTGTTTATTGATATCTTCAAAGTTGAATTCCATGCGTCGTACTTGAATAGTTCGAGCGGCAGCTGTTTGATTATTAGCTGCTTTATCTATGGCTATGTTCATAGTTCTAAGCCTCGGTTGGAATTGATTTGGTTTTAAGTATACTCAGATGTCTTATCGACAGAATACGTCAATGTGAGCCAACTTTTGTAATTTTCAAATTATGTGCTACCAATAATGATCCTGTTTTGTGCGTAAAGTGCCCCTTTTATGTAATTTTTTATGTAAATATGTAAGCAATGGTTACTTTTGGCCATAGTTGCTAGCTTGATTTCTTGATTTTGCTAGGGGTATGATGAAAAAAATTCGCTATATATGCGACATCTTGCCATGCAAATAAAATAAAACTTTACAGGCCCATTATGTCTACTGAAAATATGAAAGGCGTTAAGTTCAATAATATTTTATCTAAAATTCTATTAACAGATAACTTCAAATATCAATTCACCATTCCTACTGATAAGTCTCCTCGCGCCATGAAGATGTTTGACTTCATTGAGAGAAAGGTGATTAAGATGGATCTTGATGCCGTTGAGATAGATAGACCCATATTTATTGTCTCTTTGCCACGAACTGGCTCGACGATGTTACAGAACGTCATGTGTAAGCAAAGTAATATTGGTTATTTCTCGCAATTAATGAACAATTATTACCCATACTTTGCGCCTATGGACAAGATGCAAAAGAAGTTTGATCTTAATTTTCACGGTGAACGTTTTATTGGCGACAGCGTTATGGTTGATGTAACTGGCCCTTCGGATCCTATTCACATTTGGAACAGCTGGATTCGTAAAGACCCATTTGTTGCCCAGTACAAGCATTATCGCAAAGAAGATCTGTCCAAAGATCAAATCGATGAAATACATACCTCTATTAAAAAAGCATTGTGGTGTCAGGGTGGTGAAAAAAATCGCTTCCTTATTAAGTCGCCAGGCATTCTTGCTTACCTCCCTTTGGTGAATGATTTATTCCCTGATGCAAAATTCATTCATTTGATTCGTGATCCTCGGGATTGTGCTAACTCTTTGATTAAATTAACTAAAAAGAGTTTGGCTCAAATAAAATTGATCTCAGAAAATGTTAAAGATTACAAACATGCGGGTAAAACACCTGTTTCCTATCCGCATGTTCCCAATCTTGTTAAGTACATCGACGAATTTGGCATCGACGATATACGTACTGCGGCACATGTGTGTAAGGACTCCATTGAAATCGTAGAGGCTTATAAAGCCAATCTGAAGAGTTTTTATGAAGTCCGTTACGAAGATATTTTGGCCGATCCGGAAAACAAAATGCGTGAAATTTTAGAATTTTGCGAATTGCCTGAACCTCCTGCTAGTAATAAAGAATATTGGGATTTGTTAGGCGGTGTCGGAACCGTAAGTCACAAGAATAACTATACCGATCAAGACGTGGTTGAGGATATCTGTAGCGATGTTATGCAGCGCTACGGATATTCTGTCACTGAAGATAGTGAGAAAGCATAATTAATTTAAACGTGAATTAATTTTTGCTTACAAGATAGTAAACATGCTTATTAATAGGTAGTTTAAACATGAAAAATTCTGCAATAAGAATAAAAAAATCCGCAAGGCAATTGTCTTTGCTGCTAGCTTCGGGAGCTCTGTTTGCTACCTATTCACCCATTTCTTCGGCATTTTCATCTGTGCCGCCGGAAGATTTTGATTTGTTGTCTGCTGACAAAGCTGCTGTGTCTACGACTTATGAGTCATCTTCTTATAAAGCTAAAAACCTTTTTGATAATAGTACAAATACCTCTTGGTCAAACTACTGGAATGAAACTTACTTCAACGATTCGATTTCGATTGATTTCAAAAACCTTACTGCCGTTAATTCGGT
>JARGOI010000268.1 GCA_029212275.1 Thalassolituus sp. | reverse complement strand
CCTTGCGGATTACGATGACCATAACTCCAAATTTCTGGCAATATATTGCCACGATTGACGAAAGGATTGTCTGTTGGAATACGCCCATCGCGATGTAAACGCATGATGGTTCCAGCATGAGTAGTAAGATCTTGGCCATTGGCTCGATTACCGCGATCACCCACCCCAAAAAACACATAATCACCGATAAACGCAATCCGACTGCCGAAATGCCGCCCTTCGTCACTGGCTGACTCAGTCACCAATAAGGTTTGCCAATCTTGCAGCGCGGTTAGCGAGTCATTTGACTTCGCCCGCCCAAGTGCTGTTGCGCCCAAATCATCGCCAACAGAAACAGCATAGGTAAAATAGATCCAACCTAAATCGTTATCACCCAGCTTGTAATCTGGCGGTACCGCCACATCCAACAAGCCGCCTTGACCCATCACTACCACTTTGGGCGCACCACTAACTGACGCCTTGGTGCCCGAATCCATATCAAACAACACTAACGAACCGGCTTTTTGCGTGATCATTAGGTGCTTATCCGACACCTGAGCCATCCCCCAAGGCTGACTTAAGCCGTCCGCCATTAATGCTGTTTTAGGAGATACCTCGGCAAAAGCGTTAAACACCAATAGCGGAAGTAACATCATTAAGAAGAAAGAATGTCGAATTTTAAGAAGCATTGGCAAACCTTGTGTTTATTAATAATGTTTAAAAGGGCTGTGAAACAGTATTCAAATTCTGACAACCTAGATGCAAATTTGTATCCCTAAGATCAAAACATGCCAGAGCAACGAGCATTAACTCATCTGATTCATCGCAAGCAGTGGCGAGATTGCTTAATGATTACTGCCACGGTAGAAATGTACCTAGGGCACCTCTGAATAATGCAGTGGAGGCTGTGGCTTTCAGAAAAGTGGCAGTTCAAGGCGCTACTTTGAAGGCATGACGGGTCACGTCGAAAAGTAGCAACACAGAAATGGCATTTTCCTGAAAGCCCCTGTTTTTAGGTAGTGAAGGGCGTGGCCTGCAAACACTTTATATCTTTGTTGTTGATCTTGTTAAGGACTAGCCATTAACATCGCTCAACGCCTCGATCTAAAGCGTTGCAGGACTCACGCGCAGCACGACTGCATTAATCAGAGGTGCCCTAGTGTATGATGTTGTGTAACTTAAATAATTTTATGGGATGACTTCAAAGACCCCGTAAGTAATACATTTTTCACTGAGGTCATTATGAAGCGCTACAAAATTGTTCACCGCACCTATTACAACTACACCGATACCGTCACGCTGGGGGCTCACCAGCTGCTTCTTCGTCCAAGAGAAGGTCACGATCTACGTATCGAATCGTTTGTCTTGAAGATTTCGCCCAATGCAAAAACATACTGGCATCGTGACGTCGAAGGCAACTCGGTGGCCATTGCTAACTTTTCTACTCCCACCCAACAGCTCACAGTAGAAAGCGAAGTCATCATTCAGCAATACAATGAGTCACCGCTGGATTTTATCGTCGCGGACTACGCCATTCACTATCCGTTTTCATATAAAGACAGCGACCAGTTTTTATTATCACCCTATCGCGTCTTGCCCGATCAAAAAACCAGAGAACTGCTAAACAACTGGCTATTTAAGGTGTGGAAATCGGGTGAACAAGTGCAAACCTATACCCTACTACAGCGATTGGCTAAGACCATCTACACCACACTGGCGTACAAAGTAAGAGAAGAACCTGGCGTTCAATCTGCCCAACAAACCCTTTCGTTGGGCTCTGGGTCCTGTCGTGACTTTGCCCTTCTATTTATGGAAACGGTTAAGTGCTTAGGCCTTGCCTCACGTTTTGTCAGCGGCTATTTGCATGCGCCATTAATGTCGAACCAAGTTGGCTCGACTCACGCTTGGGCCGAGGTGTATATACCCGGCGGCGGTTGGAAAGGATTTGATCCGACCATAGGCGATATCGTTGGCACCGATCACATCCCCGTCGCGGTTTCGCGCTTGGCAGAAGCAGTGCCGCCGATATCAGGATCTTATGCTGGCTTTGCGGAATCGAAGTTAGATGTGGGCGTTTGGGTCAGTGCGATTTGAGTATTTTTTAACAAGCTGAAGTATGCATCGCCAAAAAGCCAGTCATTCGACTGGCTTTGCTAATCCCTAGAGAAATTATCTAAATCATTCAGTTATTGTTTCGCTAGCGAATTTTCTCTAACGTCGCCGAATCGGAATGGGTAAAGTCTTTACCATAGCTTTTAAGCTTAGTTATCTGCGTATAAGTGAAGCTATCAGCGCCAATATCTATGGTCATAGAGAAAGCATTCGTTGTGGCATTTTCTGTCATATATGAAGATTCTGCGATACCTCGACTCGGAGCCGTCAGCGTCATTTTTGCGCCGGCTTTCCCTTCTGCTACGACACATACGGCTCTAGGAACACAGTAAGAGTTGTAAACCATCTGATTCTTTTTGTCGTAAATCAAATAGCCGCGCTGATCATGAAATTTAGCATCGTCTCTCTGTCTAAACACTTCTTGTTTGTAGTAAATAGCAACAAGTGACTGATCACTATTATTTACTGCGTCGGCGGCGGCTTCAAAGGTTCTAATTTCATAGAATGGCTCGACTGCAGGACCACCTTGACCGATAGGTGATCCTGTTCTTCCAGGAGCGACATCAACTCCGGGATTAACGGTTTTCCATGTACCGATTAATGGTTGTAATGGTCCAAAGTCAGGTTCTGCCGCGAAGGCAGAATCGGCAAATAAAAAAGATAAAGTTAGTGAGGTTAAAATGATCGCAGGGAAACGGATAAAGGTTTTCATTGGTTTGTCCATTCTGAGATTAATGGGAAATAACATTTAGGTTATGTGATTGAGCTGAAGTGATCAGAGGTTAAGCGATACGTTACAAATGATATATGGGAGCTATGTCCTGCTAGCGAGATAATCGGTTATTTATCGGACATAGGTCATATGTCCTATCCCCTAAATGACTTAGAATCGGCAGCATACCGGCGACACTCGCAATGATAGAAACCACGCTAAGGATTGGAATAATGATCATCGACGAAATGAAGTGGAGTTTTCTGATTAGATTGTTTTTTGTACTCATCGTAATCACGAGCATTATGGATATAGTGATCGACTTTAATCAGGGAGCTAACTTTCTACATATGACGCAAGAGACTATTGTTTGTGTGTTTGCGCTTTCACTGCAGCTGATGTTGTTTTTCAACACCCGAATGCAGACAAAACAAAATGCTCAATTATTGATCGAACTCGATCAAGCAAGAATCTATTCAACGCAAGCATCAAAAGAGTTAGTAAACGCAAAGCGGATCTTTGGAGAAGAAATATCGAAACAATTTGCGAACTGGGGACTCACCGAAAGTGAATCGGAAATCGCCTTATTTACTCTGAAAGGATTTAGTGCCAAAGAAATTGCTGATTTTAGAAATGCTTCAGAGAAAACAGTGCGCAATCAACTCACCAGTGTGTATAAAAAATCGGAGATGACGAGCAAAGTCGCCTTTATTGCATGGTTTATGGAAGGCTTGATCTAGCCCAGTGATGTATTTACCTAATTTTTAACCGACCAAAAGAACCACCGAGACAGTCATTATAAGAAGAGTATCTGATTGATAAGCGACGTCAAAATTAGGCATTGATGCTGAGCATTGGCTTTATACTACTCAAAACTTTGAATCTGAGTTCAAAGGTATCGTTGGTTCTGTTCACGAAATTAAATCTAAAATATCTCTATTCTGGAATAAACAACAAAAACTAAGCCGAACCGCTGGAATTCAGCGCTTGTAATCTTATGCTTTCCTTGCTTTAAAAATCTAACTTACATCTAATTAATCTCTAACAGAACTCTCTGAAATTTAACTGCGTTTTAAAACCACTACTAAGCATAAAAATAGCTCAATTTTCTTGCACTCTAGTTGACACAACAAGGAAAATCATTGGTAAAAGTTAAGCCATCATTTTGATGACTTTTCTCATATCGAGACTATGCTTTTATTCTAATCTTTTATTTTTGTTCAATTCGTCAATATTAAGTGTCATTGTGTTACGTGAGTGACAAATCAACACAATAGTCGCCATAGTTACTGATT
This sequence comes from Thalassolituus sp., assembly GCA_029212275.1. Taxonomy (GTDB): domain Bacteria; phylum Pseudomonadota; class Gammaproteobacteria; order Pseudomonadales; family Oceanobacteraceae; genus Thalassolituus. The sequence continues at coordinate 302 of JARGOI010000268.1, read as the reverse complement.
TTTATTGTCGGCGAGATCGGTCAAACTAATAACATCAAACCAGTCTAACCAAGCCAGTCAAAATAAGATAAGACCGGAGATAGTCATGTCGCACCCACATAATCCTCTGCACAACAAAGCAAAACATATCAACACCCAATACCTGAGTGCCGAACGTGCCGCCGAAATTATTACTAAAAAGGGCATCGCCGAGTGCTTGTCCGGCCTCGCTGAATACATTCTTCAGGACTTTTTGCGCTGGCAAGACTTTGACAAGAGCGCCCGTGTCGCCAATCACTCACGCGACGGTGTGATTGAGTTGA
>JARGOI010000267.1 GCA_029212275.1 Thalassolituus sp. | reverse complement strand
CGTGCAGTAGTAAGTTTGCGCCAATACCAACAGCGACGCCTTCTTGAGCTAAGATTAGCGGTTTTTTCATGGCCGCGAGTGCCGCAAAAATTCCAGCAACACCTTCTCTGACGCCAGCGAGATCACCATCAGGAAGCAGGTCTGTGAGGTCATTACCGGCGGTAAACTTTCCCTCTGAGCCAGTAAGAATGATGATATTGACGAGTTCATCGTGTTCAGCGGCGGTAATCGCGGCAATGATTTCTTGATAGGTAATTACACGAATGGCGTTGAGTACTTTAGGGCGGTTGATGCTAATGACGGCAATCTGATCGTTTACCTGATATACAATATCTTGATACATAATGACTCCGAAAGAGAAAACGAAACGGCTTTGATGCTGTCAGAAAATTTGTAGCAGCTCAACCAATCATTGCGCTATTTCGCATTGAGTTCGGCTTTTATAAAGTGATTCAGTGTTTTTCGAGGTGCCCTAGGCATTGTATTAGCGTAATGCTATGTTTACTGGCATTAAACTGTAATTTTCTCTGGAGACGTTACCGGGTGCCATTGCAATATCACGATAAAATCGTCATAGAACAACTTCGATCATTGGAACAAACGCATCAAGCCATTACGATTCGAGCACAGCCGTCGTCTAATTTTGATGATTACCTATTGCAACGTGTCGAACAGGCTAAGTTACAGCCTTCTCTGAAAGCATGGTTAGAAACCCCCTCACGTCATTTTCATTTCGCACTGATGATTTTCTGTTTTGTCGCATTTGCTGTTGGGGCGTTCGCCATTATTAGTGCGCTCAGCGGTCAAGCCACACTCAATGTGTTTTGGGTGTTGATTGTATTGTTAGGTTTTCATGTCGTCTCGTTTATCTTATGGCTGGTGTTATCATTTTTACTGCGGGCACCGCTTAAATCGCCAATTCCCAGCCTGTTAATCCAGTCAGTTAATTGGCTGGTCAAAAAAACAAGTAAAAATAGTACAAGCGAAAAAAGTACCGGTGAGCAACCTCCCTATGTAACATCGGCCAAAGCGTGGTTCACTCATCATTTTGCCATGCCTCAAGGGCGCTGGTTGATGGGCGTTATTGTGCACGGAGTCTGGCTAAGTTATCTGGTGGGCGGAACGCTTGCTCTGATCTTAAGCCTGATGACTCGCCAATTCGATTTTGTTTGGGGGTCGACCCTACTCAGCAATAATGCTTTCGAACAATTAACTCAAGTATTAAGCGCACCAATGGCTCTGGTTAATTGGCCAACACCTTCGCTTGAATTGATTGCACTGAGTCAGCAAGGCGCTCATGACATGACAGCCGATACCAGAGCAGCTTGGGGATACTTTTTACTTGGTTGTTTAATGTTTTACGGCGTCATCCCGCGGTTGTTAGCTTGGGCATCATGTCGTTTGATGTGTGCTTATCGATTACGTCAATTTGATTTGAAATACAGCGATGCTTATTACTTAACCTTGCAACACGCGTGGCAACCCAGCAGTAGTATTGGACGCATTGTCGATCCCGATTCTGAATTATCAAAGAGTGTGCACGCTCAAATAGCACCGCACAGTCAACAAAAATTGCCTGCTGCGGTGCTGTCGTCTGATGCATTGGTTATTGGAATTGAACTATCAGCGCTTACCCTTAAAGAGGCGCAACAGTTCAGCGACCAATACCTCCCGACCTGCAGCATGAATGTGGTAGATAAAGAGACCACGCTTGCAGCGCATACCCTCATTGAGCAACACCAACAAACGCTAGTTTTGATGGTAAATGCCCACAAGCCCCCAGATCGTGGTATACGTCGTTTGCTGACGGAGTTTATAAAACGTCAAAACGATACTTGGATTGTGTGCCTTAATCCTTATCAGGCAGCGCCGGAAGCGTTTTTGTTATGGCAGCAGGAAGCACTAAGATTGAAACTCGAACCAAAGCAATGCTTGCTGCTTAATTCTGCTCAAAATCAACCACCGCCGCAGACTAATCAGCAGATCTCAGATCAGAAAACTTTAGATCAGCAAACCCTAGATCAGGAGGAACAATCTTGAAAACTTCTGCTCCAGATCTGCCCGTCTTACTCACCATTGTTGGTCACACGAATACTGGGAAAACGTCGTTGGTGCGTACACTATTGCGCAATTCTTCCTTTGGTGAGGTGGATAATCGTGCGGGCACAACACGCCATGTTGAAGCGGCACAGATTCTTTTTAACGGTACCCCTTTTATTGAGTTGCGTGATACCCCAGGGTTGGAAGATTCCGTTGCGTTAATAGATCGTTTAAACATATTGTCAAAACAACAAACTACTGGGCGCGATACGCTGCAAGCGTTTGTGAAAGATAAAGGCAATCTGCAAGATTTCGATCAAGAAACCAAAGTCATTCAGCAATTGCTTATCAGTGACGTATTGCTGTACGTGATTGATTGTCGTGAATCGGTATTGGAAAAATACGTGTTCGAATTGCAGTGTTTAAGCATGGCTGCACGACCAGTTATTCCTGTTTTAAACTTTATCGAAAACGACAGCCAACATAAAAATGAGTGGCGCAAAACCTTAGCCGATTTCAATTTTCACGCTATTGTCGAATTCGATACCGTGGCATTCAATTTTGCCGCCGAAAAACGCCTGTATCGCAAGTTTCAAACCGTATTAGAGCCTTATTACAGTGAGTTTGAAGCCTTTATTGACCAGCGTGATGGTGAATGGCAAACACTAAAACAGGCTTGTATTCAAAGCAGTTGCGAATTTTTATTAAAGGTTTGCCAACTACAGACCCTAGTAAAAGATAGCAGCGTTACTGCATCTGCCATGAATGATTTGCAACAACGCGTACGTAATTATGAGAAAGATCATTTACAAGCGATTCTTAAACTATTGCAGTTTACCGCGGACGACATCGATTACGTTAATATCCCCATCAAAGATGGTCGCTGGACATTGGACTTGTTTGCCCCAGAAGCATTGAAAAAATTTGGTGTTGATACCGCTTCTGCCGCGGCAACGGGAGCCGCCATAGGCGCAGGATTAGATTTAATGATGGCTGGTATGAGTCTCGGTGCCGCGACGGCAACCGGTGCTATCCTTGGCTCGTCTTGGAGTGCCGGAAAACGTTTTGGTAAACAGATACTGGCCAAGTATCGAGGTCATGTTACGATTGGCTTAGATACGCAGACCATCAACTTACTAGTTGCTCGCCAAGTTTTTTTGCTCGATGCGTTATTGCATCGTGGTCATGCCGCTCAAGCGAAATTACTGATGAATGCCGAAACGGACAAACAGCCGCACAAAAGAACCGATAAAGCATCCAAGTTGGATTATACGATCCCGCTTAAAGTACTTAAAAAAGTCCAAAATTTAGCGATCCCTGCTGGGGATGAAGCCTTTGAAACCGAAATTAAGCAAGTTCTTATCGACTGGTTTCAAGATACCTTAACGGATTAAAACACGAGAACACACCCTATGAGAGATGTCGAGATTACCCAAGAACCTACCGAGCTTTATAAAATTTTAAAGTTTGAAGGATTGGTTGGGACGGGCGGAGAAGCCAAGCTCGTGATTGAACAAGAGCAGGTCAAGGTTAATGGTCACGTTGAAACGCGCAAAAGAAATAAAATTGTCGCCGGAGATGTTATTGAGTTTGCCGGTGAAACTCTGAAAATAGTTATTAAAAAATAGTAATTGTACGGTACTAACTATCACTTAAAGTTTAAAAAAAATATTATAAAAAAAGACACGATACGAGGTATCGCGTCTTTTTTCGTTTCTTAATAAAGAATACCGATTAACCAATCAGCTAACTACAGGCTTTGGTGAACGGCGACGCGAACGTCTAGCCGCTGGAGCACCTCCTTCACGATTCCCCATTCTATTGTCCGAATTTCTGCCTTGCGCGGGAGCCCCGTTATTTTGTCTTCTTGGCGCGTCGTTAAATGAGCTTGGCTTTTTAGGTTTTTTAGGTTTGATTGGACGCATGTCCAAACGTGATTCAGGCAAGGGATTACTGGGTTCGAATCCAGCGACAGTTTCGCGATCAACTAATTTTTTAATTAAACGTTCAATACCTGCTAAACAATCGAATTCATCAGCACTCACTAATGACACTGCTTGTCCGTCCGCACCAGCACGACCGGTACGACCAATGCGGTGCACATAATCTTCACTAATGTTGGGCAGATCGTAGTTTACCACTTGCGGCAATTGATCAATGTCCAAACCACGCGCAGCAATATCGGTGGCGACCATCACTTGCACACTGTTATCTTTAAAATCGGCCAGTGCTTTGGTGCGTGCGCCTTGGCTTTTATTGCCATGAATTGCACAGGCTTTGATTTTAGCCGCTTCTAGTTGTTTGGTGATTTTATTCGCGCCGTGTTTGGTGCGCGAAAATACCAATACCTGATGCCAGTTACGCTCTTTGATTAAATGAATCAATAGATTTGTTTTCTGCC
>JARGOI010000266.1:1526-4450 GCA_029212275.1 Thalassolituus sp. | reverse complement strand
TCGCCGATGATATTAGCGAGAAACAGGCTGGTATCGGTTGCTTTTAATATGGCGCTTAAGCATAAGCCACCACCAAATAATATCAGCACCCCCCAGTCAGTCGTTTTTTCAATGTCTTTCCATTTTACGACACCAAACAAGGTGAGAAGAATGATGGCATTGATTGCGACTATAGTATCGAATTGAGAAAGACCACCTAAAAGAGAGTTTATTGGGCCACTCAATATCCAGCAGAGCACAGTAAATGCAAAGATACCTAACGTTTTCACTTTAGCCGATGACCATTCTAAAGGCGCATGTTTGGTTGAAAAACGATGATTTAAATCGGGTCGCACTACGGCAAATAAAATTGCGACAGCAATGGGTAATAACAACAGCGATAAAGGTCCTGCTAGTATCATCCAATCAACAAATTTCATGTCATTTTGTGCGGCAGCAATGGCATTGGGAGGGCTTCCCACAATCGTCGCCATGCCACCAATACTGGCGCAATATGCAATGCCTAACAATACAAAGACATAGGTTGGACGCTGCTTTATCGGGTCTAGTTGGTGCAGAATCCCCATAACAAGTGGGAGCATAATGGCGGTAGTGGCGGTGTTACTGATCCACATGGATAGACCTGCCGAGACAGCAAACATAAGAAATACCGCAACGCTAAGTCTTCCTTTAGAGATATCGAGCACTTTATTGGCGATGGCGGTATCTAATTCTTGGACACGTAACGCTGCAGCTAATGCGAATCCGCCTAAAAATAAAAAGATGATGGGGTTAGCAAAGTTGCTGAGGGCTTGTGTGGTATCGAATATACCAAATATCACGGCTAAGATAGGAACAAGTAAAGCGGTAATACTGACATGAAGCGCTTCGGTTAACCAAAGTACGGCAACGAAAACGAGAATACTAAGACCAACCACCACCTTTGGCTCAAAGGGTAGAAACATCAGTATGAGCGCGAATACGATGGCATCGGCAATTAAAATCAAGTGTTTGTTGTTGAATACCGATGCTTCGGATAGGTTTGTACCTGACATGGGTAAATCGCTTTTTTATAATTTGAACTGATCTTACTTTCTTATTTCATCACTATCCATAACACAATTTGAATATCTCTTTTCCATTGTTCTTTATACAACCTCGGGTATAGGCGGCTGAGTTGGTAAGTAGGGAGGTACGGTGGATGGTGAATTAGGAGGTGAGTTAGGATTAAGCGGGTCAAATTCCGTGCTCTTTTGATACATGTAACTGAGGATGGCATTATCTACGGCTTGTTGCTTGCCTGCCAAACCTTTGTTACCAAAAATTCGGTTGAACTCAAACACATAAGGGTGATGACCAACCATCGCGATGTCAAAACCACCGTGGTCAATCCCCAGCGCCAATGCCAGTCGTTCTGCCAGTGCGGTAGCTTCTGGCGGCAGAATACCAGATTCAATTTGGCCGCCTTGGGCGACGTTATTGTAAAACCCCTGTTCAGCTTGAATCCGCCAGTATCCCCCCACAATCTGATTCCCAGCCCAGACGATGCGCAGGTCGCGATCAATAGGCAGATATTCTTGCGCGTAGATGATCGGGCTTATTGCTAAATAGGCTTGCCAGTCACGTTGAGTTTCAATGAGAAAAACACCGTTGCCCATACTGCTCTTGGGTATTTTAGCGACAAATGGCGAGGGCATGGCGGCCCAGACACGGGCGGCAACTTCCGGTGTGTTAGGTTCTATCAGTGTAAAGGGGACATTGTGCGGAGTGATCAGGCGAAAAGCGCGCGTCATTTCTACCTTGTCATGGCCCAAATGATAGCTTGATACGCTTGGGAATACAGGTGTCTTAAGCCCATAAACGATTGGGTTGATCTGCCAGTATTCGGGGAATAGTACCCAATCCGCACTGCGGATGTCATCAATTCTGTCATAAAAATGATCAGGCTTAATATAGGTGACGCCCGGCATATGCAGGGTGCGCAATGCATCAAATGATATGAGTTTCATGAACGAGTACAGTAGCCATGGGGCGGCAATCATACTCTCGGCATTATTTCTAGCAAGTGAAATTACGTTACTGTAGCAATCGTTAGATATTGATGAGAAGTGTTCATATCGAGGTGGCTACTTTTGTATACAGGCAACTGCATTAGCTATTTAAAGAGAATGGATAACTTAACATCTTTACTCAATCCCTTAGGTTGGCAAAAAAATGGATTAGTTTGCAATTTAAAATCACTTTGAGAAGGGTTGGAGATAGTCCCTGAAGAGTAATGCAATGTTATTTAGGTTAACTATACGAATGAATTCGCTGATTCTAACTCTTACAATATAATTTTATATCCAGAACTTTTATGGTTTGTAGGTTTAAGTTTGCTGGATTCAGTTTTTCCTGATTAATGATGTTGAAAATAAAAAGGCATTAACCAGACATGAGTCTTGCTGAATGTCATGATTGGCAATCAAACCTATGGCTGTGCTTTATATATCAATCAAGAAACCTAAGTGAGGGGAAATTTATTATAGATGTCAGTGCTAAGTTTATATTTCTATCCCGATTTTATTGAATTTTAACTGTTTATAGGGTTAATAAAATTAAAAAACAATCGTTCTTAATATATTTATTTTTGTTGTTTACTTAGTTTATAAAGTTATTTTCTTGTGTGAATCTATCGTATTAATTAACTTACAAATGTTAATTATATTTTAATAATTGAATTTTAGTTTGATTGTATGATATTTGTTTCGCCGCAAGACTTTTAACCCTTAAGACTTTTAACCCTTAAGACTTTTAATAAGCTCCGGCCATTGTTTAGGCTGTCAACGGTCGATCAATAAACGTAAGTTAAATATCAAGGAGGATTGCACTATGCGATTACTTGCTATGCTGGTCGTAGGTGTATTGGCTGTATTGAATTCTGGTTGTGAAATTAATAAAACGGT
>JARGOI010000266.1:0-1516 GCA_029212275.1 Thalassolituus sp. | reverse complement strand
GATACCGCAGCATTTGGAACAACTGTTTATCAGTTGTTCACCCCTCAAAGTGATTTAGATCAAGCATTAAATATCGTATTTGTCCCTGATGCATCATATGGCGATTTAAGTGTTTTAGCGAATCGCCAAGCATTCGTCGATGACATGACCGATGTTATTGAAAATGGCTATTGGCAGAATCGTGCTTACTTTAACGGTATCTTACACTTTAATTATTACTACATGACAGCCAGTGGATCCGTTGTTGCAAGAACACCGGATGCCGATGGTAATTTCCGTTGTCCAACGGTGACTTGGCCTGCACAAGTGTCTACGGATGCTGCCTTTGCTGATCAATTAGTATTGATGCATCAAAATGACCTAAGAGATTGTGGAGGTGGCGGTCGAGCGACAGCCGAACCTACGAGCTATCGCACCATCGTTCATGAAACGGGGCACGGCTTATTTGGTTTGCCTGATGAATATTGCTGCGATAGCTTTTATCGCGAAGTGGCGCCTGTTTTATATTCTACACAAAATAGATGCAATAATGACCCTGCTAATGCCAGCTGGAGAAACTGTGTGTCGCTTACATCTAGTCGTGATGGCTCAATTTGGTGGCGATCACAAGGTAACATTACTACCAATTTAATAATGCTCAATGGTGGCGTCGAAGTTTGGGAGTCGGGGCCGGCTGATTGGACCATGATGGAAGACAAATATGATGATTTAGGTGCCAATGTTACGCCTCCTACGGATTTTGCTCCTGCTCGTTGGAGTTACTCCGTACCTCCCGCACCTTAACTCAACAAGGATGACTCAGTTATGAAATATTCAATTTTTATTTTACTAGTTTTAGTGACAGGTTTTGCCCAAGCGGATGTTCTATCTACAGGCTCTGTTGGTCAGCCACCCAGAATTATTATTGATGAAAAACCCGTACCTGTAGCGAAAGCGCCGGAAGACAAGAAAGTTATGTTGGTTGATTTGGAGCTTCAGTTTGAGAAAGGTGAGTTGGTTGAAACAACGAGCAAATCCTCGCGCACAATTGTGTCATATGCACCCAAAGTATTTAGTAAAAAATCAGGTGAATGGCAGATTTTGCTAAATGGTAATCAAGAGCTTAGTTTTTATACTCATAATCCAGGGATACGAGAAATTCAGCCTGGTGGCGACACAAAAGACTATAGTTGGACGACGGTAACCGGCACAGTGGATTGGCCATTAGTTATTCCGTTATACAAGGACAAACAATCTTTTAACGTAGAGTCGTTTCAGATTGTTGATGTGGCGACGAAAAAGGTCATTGCTGATATTAATTTGAAATAACCTTTTCTAGCTTGCATCGAGTTTTAATTAACTTGGTGCAAGTTATTTTAGTTATCATTTTACCGCTCTATCAATGAATTAATTGCATCAATAACCAAATGTTATACTTTTGTAACGCTATGAATAATGTCTTCAGTAACGCCGATAAGATCCGTTAATTTCGTATTATTATCGAGTAAACGATTTAGGATTAATTGATTAATCCCCG
>JARGOI010000265.1 GCA_029212275.1 Thalassolituus sp. | reverse complement strand
TGATCTTCGGTTTATCACCGCTTGGATAGGTTTGAGTGCCTGTTGCGTGACCAGCGCACGTAACGATCAAACAGTGCCTAACTTCTTGCCTTTGGTTCAACGTTTAACCGAGTTTGATTCGAATAAGCGTTATTATCAATTGCTCTGGCAACAGTATTCTGGACCGGTAAAAGAGTTAATCAAGAATCCTTATGTATTCGCACCATACTGGGAAGCGCAACGAGCCGCAGACTCAAAGGACAATCAATGGCGCCCGGCATTTGAGCAATCATCGGTTGCAGCGCTCAATTGTTTGAGCCGTCAGCGAGTCCCGGAACTGGTTGCCATTGTGTTCGACCGTTTGTATGTCCTGCAAAATCAGTTGATCCAAGGCGGGGCAACGTATCAGGGCAGAGTCAATCGTTCGCAAGTGAGTCACGGTGCGGCGATGGCTGAAGCGCTGTTGGCTGTGACTATTGATATTATGTTAGAGCATGCCGATGAGCACTGGGGTGACTTGATTTACCCTGTGTCTGATTCTTATTGAATTACCACTTTTCTTATGTTGGCATCAAAGCTTGTTGTATGAATCTGTTGTTACAACTCGCGAATTTACACTTACTCGACTTTGTTTCTAGGAACTCCATTACCACTTTATCGTCGTAATACCATTGTCATACAACGAGGGTAGTATCATGAACCAATTTGATCTTGCGTATGTACGTTCAGTAGAACAGCAACTGCGTACGCTTCAACAAGAAAATCGACAGCTGCGTGCGATTGTTTACGGATTTTCAGACAAAGATGAAGCCGAGTTGAATCAATGTTTAAGTGATTTATTCAGTAGTTTACGAAACCAATCTGCAGCGAATGATAATTAATATCCGCTTAAAGGCTGGTCGCAACTCGTTTGTAGCTAATATTGAATTCGCAAATATTTTAACTGAATCGAAGCACTTTAAAGGTTATACAATAAAAATAACATGAGGCGTTACACCTCATATCTATATTTTAAATTGGTCTCAATTAATCTAACCAGATGGTTATTTTTGTATTTTCAACTTGATACTTTTATTTAGTCGTTGGCAATATAGTTTGCACTCATGTGATTGATATCAAAATATAGTGTAATTCGACGCCCATGACTGAGAGCGTCGCATTCAAATTTTCATCACCAGGTGCAATCTAATACAGTTAGGATTTGTCGGTTAGATCAATAAATTTCATATTACAATTGGTTTGCAATCGTTCCATGAATACGTCATTGAATACTGAGCCAGGTGTCCAAAATCCTCCTTTCGCCCAACGTTTTTTGCCTTTGTTGTGGTAATCCAACGCTAAACATACGGCTGCTTCGCCGAGCATTTTACCGGTAAATCCATAACCTGGATCTTTATCGCCAGTGACTTTGGTCTTGATAACTACGTTGTTTTTGTTAATTCCGAAAAAGCGAATATCAAAAAAACCTTCTTCTTGCTCTTTTGGGCTTGGGCCTTCACCCGCTTTGGGCAGTAAGTATTTTTCCATCAAGGTGCGAGTCGGCGCTAATGCAGATAACCCCAAAAAGGTGCCTAAACCTAATGTCAACGACCAAGCCATGGCTGCGCCTTTCGCGCCTTTTCCCGTTAGCATAGTTTCTTCGTAGATAAAGTCTTTACCATAAGCGTATTGCTTGAGTGCATTGCTGCGATGCACAATTCGGGTATTGATTGCTGCCATAATAAAGGGCATCGACCAAGATCCGGTGTAGGTATCTATCACTGCTTTCTTCAAATCCGGTTGGCGTTGGGTTGTCTCTACCGGCAGTGGACACAACGAGTAAGGATTGGCTAAGTCTCGACGAATACCGGGATCGGCTACGGCTTCTTTTGTTAACTGCATCATGCTTCCAATGGTGCCTCCTGACATGCCTCCTTTGGCGGCTTTCACCCGCATAGCGACATGCTTAACCGGTGCGCCCAAGCGCTCTTCAGCCAGTGCTTGTAAATGATACACGCCCATGTCTGAGGGGATTGAATCAAAGCCGCAGCAATTTACGATGCGCGCACCGCTGATTTGCGCCTGTTTTTCGTATTTTTCAAGCATACGTTTTATCCACTGAGGTTCGCCCGTTAAATCACAGTAGTCGACTCCGCCATTGACGCATGCGCGAACTAAGGGTTCGCCATATAAAGCATAGGGACCCACGGTGCTGACGATGACACGGGCGCGATCACACATGGCGCTTAAGGCTGCATCGTCGTTAGCATCGGCAATAATTATCTCTAACTCTGAGGTGTGCTGAGCCAACACGTCGCGCAGGCTGTTACGTAGTTTGGCTAATTTTTCTTCAGATCGTCCCGCAATAGCCCAGCGCAAGTCTTTACCGTGGCCATAGGTTGTGGCGATATAGCGAGTAAGAATTGAACCGACAAAGGATGTCGCACCGTAAACGACAAGATCAAATTTGGCTTTAGGCATGCAATCTCTCCTTGTTTCTATGTTATCTATCTATGTTATCTGAATGTGTTCTACGAACATCTTGTATGGTTATTCAGTTCTAGTTATAACACTATCAGGCATTCGTAGTGTCGTTAAGGTTCAATTCGGGCGGTGTTGTGAGTGACAGTTCCTGTTTTACAGGTCGTGTCATTAAGATCTTTGTGATAGTTAATTCTGCTGCTATCTGCTCGCTGTAATTTCGTTGCTGGCGTTATACAATCTAACAAGTTTAACCATCTCTTAAGTGATAAGTTGATAAGGCGTAAAATTATCATCTACCTAAATATTGAGTATTCTTAATGGCAGAATTGAAAGATATCGGTGTATTTAACTTATTGTGCGTTATGTGGATGCTGATTTGCTGGTTCGGTTACGCGCAATTTGCGCGTAAACGCTCGCGTCACATTGGTTCTTTGTCTTCTGTATTGCATGTTCATCGAATTAATTGGATGCGTCGTATGATGCTTCGTGAAGTGCGTGTTGGTGATGCCGCTTTGCTGGCCAATGTTGAGCGTAATGTTAATTTTTTTGCTTCTTCGTGTGTGCTGATTATTGCTGGTCTTTTGACGGCACTGACTGCGACAGCAGAAATTCAAAGTATGTTGAATGCAGTCTCCTTTATTTCGAAAGTCAGTGTCGTGCAGATTGAATTAAAAATTCTGACCTTGGTGGCGATCTTTATTTATGCCTACTTTACCTTCACTTGGTCTATGCGCCAGTTTGGCTTTGCTTCTGTCTTGATCGGTGCTGCACCGGCACCTGACGATGTGACCGTGACAGCTAATGAAAAGCGCAGTATGGCAATATACAGCGCGAAAGTGATTGATTTGGCAAGTAATAGTTACAACAACGGATTACGTGCATTTTATTTTTCTATCGCTGTATTAAGTTGGTTTATTTCACCCATTTTCTTTATTGCATCCTCGGCGTTGGTGACCACTATTTTGTATCAACGAGAATTCCGGTCGAGTGCTTTATCAGCACTCAAAAAAGCAGAGAATGTTGGAGAGAAATTATTCAAAGACGATAAAGATTTGTATCGTCCCTGAATGCATCATAATGATTGTCTTTGCTTCAATAAAATACTTTTAGGATTAATTTAAGGAATAGTATGTTCAAAACAATTTTAATTATTGCGATAGTAGTCTTGGTTATTTATGCACTACGCCGAGCAGGCGTCGGTTTAGGCGGTGCATCTTCCGCAGAGAATGAAGCAAAAGCTTTGGAGTTTTTGAACGATAATCGAACCTTGATTGATGTCATAGAGACTCAATCTGGACTGCAATACCAAGTGTTGACTGAAGGCAGTGGTGAGACACACCCTAATGCCAGTGATCGAGTGACTGTTCATTATCATGGCACCTTAATCGACGGCAACGTATTCGACAGTTCAGTGGATCGTGGTGAGCCTATTACTTTTGGCTTGAATCAAGTGATTGCAGGTTGGACGGAAGGCGTGCAGTTAATGACCGAAGGCGCTAAGTATCGTTTTTTTATTCCTCCAGCACTGGGTTATGGTAATCGTAAAACAGGATCGATTCCGGCTGGTTCGGTGTTAATATTTGATGTCGAGTTGATCAAAATTAATTAATGACAAACAGTTCGCGGTGATTCATATTTTTAATAAGAATTTGAAACGGACATTAGGTATATGAAAACGAAAAAGGAGACCAATTTGGTCTCCTTTTTTTGAGGTAAATGTATTGCCGAACTCAGTCTATTTTTCGCTGAGTCGCGGTCTTTTTATCTTTTCCTTTGCCGCGGTTGGTCAACATGGCGCCACCACGTGGCTTACCATGGGATGCATCCAAAGATTTTTCTGGGCGCTTATCGTCTTTTTTAGTCGACGTTTTATTGTTTTTCGATGCCTTGGGTTCTGTCGGCTTGTTCGATTCGAGTTTCGGTTTACGCATATTTTTAACACGCTTGCCCGGGCCGGTTTCGCGCACACGGTGATCGGGTACGTGACCAATTAAATCTTGGCGAGGTAGGGCGCGACCAATTAATGT
>JARGOI010000264.1 GCA_029212275.1 Thalassolituus sp. | reverse complement strand
GGTTGTGTTACATTTGTTTGGCAAAGATGACCCCGCCAATGCAGATGGCTATAATGCCTCTTCGATCAATATCATGCCTAGTAAATGAAGACACTGATGCGCCAAAAAATTATAAGTAACATCGACCGCATCACCTTATTAACTGGTCAGGGGGCCCGCTGGCTTGCCTTACTAATGGTAGTTGCGACCTGCGCCATTGTGGCCATGCGCTATGCCTTTGATCGTCCCTCCATTGCACTGCAAGAGGGCATCCTTTATTTGCATGCCACCCTATTCATGTTGGGTGCAGCCTATACTTGGCAACAAGGTGGTCATGTACGCGTGGATGTATTTCACCGCAACTGGTCACGAATAAAACAGCAATGGGTTGAACGTGTTGGCATTTTTTTGTTCGTTTTGCCCGTGTGTGTTTTTATGATTTATGTCAGTTGGACCTACGTCAGCAATGCTTGGGCTATCCGTGAAGGTTCACCAGAAACATCTGGCATTCCTCTGGTATACCTTCTTAAAACGTTATTACTGGCCTTGCCCTTGCTCTTAATCTTGCAAGCCATCGCCGAATTTTTACGCACCTTTACACCAATAGAGACACCAAAAGAAACAGCGTCAGAGTCCCCTATCGACTCAGATAATGCCTCTCATCTTGATAAAAAAGCTAAAACCAACATAGCGAACTCTGCTTTCGTATCCGAAAACACCATTAAAGACCCACACTCTCATGACTGAATGGCTTCCCTTAATCTTGTTTGTGGTTGTCTGCGCTGTATTGATGTGTGGATTTCCTGTGGCGTTCAGCTTGGCCGGTACGTCCTTGCTGTTTGCCGGTATTGGCTGGTTAATGGGAACGTTCGATGGTGCCTTTTTGGGTGCATTGCCTAATCGCTTGTTTGGAATAATGAGCAATCAAATTCTCATTGCCGTGCCCTTATTCGTTTTCATGGGGGTAATGCTAGAGAAGTCGCGCATCGCCGAGCAGCTGTTACGCAATCTGGGGTTATTGTTTGGTCCAATACGCGGCGGGCTAGGTTTTTCGGTCATTATCGTCGGCATGTTACTGGCTGCCAGCACTGGCATTGTTGGGGCAACCGTAGTGACCATGGGGTTGATTTCACTGCCCACTATGTTGCGCCAAGGCTATAACCCCAGCTTGGCCAGCGGCACCATCGCTGCCACCGGGACGTTAGGACAAATTATTCCGCCTTCTACCGCGCTGATTATTTTAGGCGATGTGTTGTCCAGCGCGTATCAACAAGCTCAATTAAAAATGGGGATTTTCACCCCCGACACGGTCTCGGTCGCAGATTTATTTGTCGGCGCTATCATTCCGGGAATGCTATTGGTGCTGGCGTACCTTTTCTACATCGGTATGATTGCTCTATTTCGGCCATCCGCCGTGCCAGCAATCGAAAACCGAACCCCACTAACACCGCGATTTGTTCTGACGCTTTTAGCAAACTTACTGCCCCCCCTGTTATTAATTGTTGCCGTACTCGGTTCAATTCTCACTGGGCAAGCCACACCCACCGAGGCCGCAGGCATTGGCGCAATGGGCGCGTTATTAATGGCTATTATTTATGGTCAGTTTAATCTGCAGCGCTTGCGTGAAGTGATGGACGCTACGCTGCAAATTACCAGTATGATCTTTCTGATATTTATCGGCGCAGCGTTATTTTCGTTGGTATTTCGAGGATTTGGCGGCGAAGAACTGGTACACGAAGCCTTTACCAGCATGCCCGGCGGGGTGTTTGGCGCCATGTTAGTAGTCATGTTGGTGATCTTTTTACTGGGCTTTATTCTCGACTTTATCGAAATCACCTTTGTGGTGGTTCCCATTGTCGCGCCGGTACTGCTTGCCATGGGTGTCGATCCGGTATGGTTAGGCATTATGATTGCTATTAACCTGCAAACCTCATTTTTAACCCCACCTTTTGGCTTTGCGCTATTTTATTTGCGCGGTGTCGCGCCCCCCAGCCTGAGTACGCAAGCCATTTATCGGGGCGTCGCACCTTTTATTATCATACAGTTGATTATTTTGGGGTTGCTGGCGGTGTTCCCGCAATTGGCCACTTGGTTACCAGATCAAATCTACGGATAGGTTCAGCACTAGCAACCCCAACGGATTGCAGTACAATTGAATAAAAATAAGAATTAAGAGTATGGTTATGCCGTTTCAACAAGAGAACCCATCTGCCTTTTCAGAAGAAAATCAATCTGCGTTTCCAGAAGACAACCAGCCGTCTCCTGAGGGTGAGCTGACGTTGAAACTTATTCCGACGCGCAATGATTGCAATATTCACGGTGATATCAGCGGTGGTTGGGTGATTGCGCAGATGGATCATGCCGGTGAATCTGTTGCGAGTCGGATCGCACAGGGACGCATCGCTAACGTTGCATTAGAGTCGGTGGTGTTTTTGTCACCCATTCGAGTGGCATCGGAAGTTAGCATCTATACGCGCTTGGAAGATATTGGACAGTCATCCATTCGCATTGCCATTGAAGCCTGGACGCAAAAGCCTAACGAAGACATACGCCGCAAGGTAGTTGATGCTGTGTTTGTTTATGTTGCGATGGATGCGAACGGAAGAATTCGCAGGGTTCCAAGATAAAAAGCTCCACCCGATAAAGCTTAATCAGCGATAGCGCACTGCTTATCGTTAAAAATACTTGTTCTCTAATCTAACCCCATGGCTTTCATCACGACGTGCTGTTTTAACGGTAACATGCGATCAAACAAGCGCAGACCTTCATTACGAATCAGTCGTACCAGTGGTTGTTCAGAACCAAACAAACGTTTAAATCCTTCCATAGCTGCCATCGTGGCCAAGTTATCCGCCTGACGACGACGTTGATAGCGCGCCAACACTAGATCACTTCCGGGTGATAGACCTTTAGTTACTGCACGAAGAATTTCTTCCGCCAACACTTGGGCGTCTTTAAAGCCTAAGTTCACACCTTGTCCAGCCAAAGGATGAATAGTGTGCGCAGCGTCTCCAGCCAGTACCACACCATTACAATAATATTGGCGCACGTGGCGCTGTCGCAAAGGTACGCATTGACGTTCGGAAACCTCAACAATCTCACCCAAATGCGCTTCAAAAGCACGTGTCAGTGCTTGGCTAAAACTTGCGTCATCCAGCGCCATTAACTCAGAAGACTCTTCTGGGGATGTCGACCACACAATCGAAGCAAGATGGCTGTCAGAATGCAGCGGCAAAAATGCCAATGGACCCTGAGCGCGAAAACGCTGCCAAGCCGTTTTCTGCATTGATTTTTCACAGCGCACCGTAGCGACAATCGCGTGCTGCTCATAATCCCATTCACTCGTAGCAATTCCTGCCCACTGACGCATTTTCGACAATGCACCATCGGCGCCCACCAGCAAACGCGTCTGTAAAGTCTGCCCGGACGCTAATACCACGGGCAGCCAACCCTTGGCATCCGGGTTATCGATGCTGCTAACGGTGGTGGCGAAATATTGAATGTTGCTAGTTGCATCAACTGATTGCTGCAACGCCCATAAAGTTTGACGGTTTTCTACGATGTGACCTAAAGCAGGCACATGCAACTCGGCGGCATTAAAGGTCACCGAACCTGTACCTTCACCATCCCAAACGTGCATTGAGGTATATGGACTGAGCACCGATTCAGGCAAATATTGCCATACACCTAATTGGGTTAAAAAACTTTGCGATTTAGCGGTAAGCGCACTGACACGCAAGTCATAATCAGTAAGCTGAGAGACGGGTGCGGGAGCAGATATTTGCGCTGGATCAATCAAGGCGATGCGCAGCGATGGCTCTGCGGCCAAAGCTACCGCGATGGCTTGTCCAACCAAACCGGCGCCAACAATGACCACATCAAATTGCGACTTTTGCTTTAAACTCTCGTCCGGCAAAGATTCTAACTTTCCTGATGCATCATTGTGTTCCACTTTCATCCCCTTATCCTTTAACCCAGCTTGGCGGCGGTATGCCCCAACCCCATGGCATGACGAGCAAATAAACGACGTAGCGTAGGCAGCGCTGCCATGCCTAGCAATCCAGCATCACGCAAAATGGCCATGCCCGGAGCTCGACTGCCAAACATTCTTGGCAAAGTATCACTAGCCGCCACCGTATTGCGCTGGTCTTGTTGTTGCTGTGCTAAATAGCGCTGCAACAAGGCGAGATCGCCGACGTCATCACCAGCTCGTGCTGCTTCATTTAAATGCTCCGCTAACACAGCTGCATCGCGCAGGGCCAAGTTGAAACCTTGACCAGCCACGGGATGCAAACTGTGCGCTGCGTTGCCGAGTAATACCAAGGAACGCCTTACCTGTTCAGTGGCCATCATCATCGCCAGTGGATACACCGCACGTTCACCCATCGCGGTTAACCGCCCGACGCGATGGCCAATACGGGGTTGCAGTTGCGCCAGCAGTGTTGCGTCATCCAACGCCATCGTGGCATCGACATCGTCGTCAGATAAGGTC
>JARGOI010000263.1 GCA_029212275.1 Thalassolituus sp. | reverse complement strand
CCTCAAAGAAACGTTTTACGCCATCAAACCAACTTTTCTTTTGCGGTGAATGCTTTTCACCCGTTAACGACGCCTGAAATTGCAACAGCAAATCTTTTTGTTCTTGATTTAGGCTAACCGGAGTTTCAACCTGAACACGACATAATAGATCGCCAGCTGCACCACCGCGCACTGGTGTTACGCCTTTACCGCGCAAGCGGAATTGTTTACCACTTTGAGTTTCAGCAGGAATCTTCAGCTTCACCCGACCGTTTAGCGTTGGCACTTCCAGTTCGCCACCCAAGGCAGCGTCAACAATACTGATCGGCACTTCACAATAAAGGTTACGACCATCACGTTGGAACAAGGCATGCTCACGCACACTCACTTGCACATACAAGTCGCCTGCTGGACCACCCATAGCACCCGCTTCACCCTCACCCGATAAACGGATGCGGTCGCCAGTATCCACGCCAGGCGGAATTTTCACCGACAAGGTTTTGGTTTCTTCTTTCACACCGCGACCGTGACAGCTGTTACACGGATCATCAATCATGGTGCCCTGACCGCGACAAGTTGGGCAGGTTTGCTGAACAGAGAAGAATCCCTGCTGCATGCGAACTTGTCCTATGCCGTTACAGGTGCCGCATGTTTTGGGCTGAGTACCTGGTTTCGCACCACTGCCATCACAGGTTGCGCACGCAACCAAGGTAGGCACACGAATTTTTTTCTCAACGCCACGCACGGCTTCTTCGAGTGATAAATCCATGGTGTAACGTAAGTCTGAACCGCGCTGCGGACCGCCGCGTCCGCCGCCGCCACCTGCACCACCGAAGATGTCGCCAAATACATCACCGAAAATATCGCTGAAATTGCCTGCACCTGCACCGCCGCCGAAGCCACCTGCGCCAGCACCACCATTCACACCATCATGACCATAGCGGTCGTAGGCAGCGCGTTTTTGTTCGTCGCCGAGCACCTCATAGGCTTCGGTCGCTTCTTTAAATTTCGCGTCGGCGTCTTTGTCATCCGGATTACGATCGGGATGATATTTCATGGCCAGCTTGCGGTAAGCACGCTTCATTTCTTTGGCATCGGCATCTTTAGTGATACCAAGAATCTCGTAGTAGTCCCGCTTTGACATGAATCACCTTGTTTCTTAAAGCTATTTACAACGTAAAATTTAGAAAACAAAACGCGGCAATCAGGTTGCCGCGTAGTATTTCAGAGTTTGCAAAAATGCAGAGTCGTACAGAACTTGGCACTGCGAATGCAGTGCCAGTTAACGTCATATTACTTCTCTTTTACTTCTTCAAACTCTGCGTCAACAACGTCATCATCGGCATTACCAGAGTCTTTGGCATCAGCACCTTCCGCCGCCTTAGCTGCTTCGGCTTGCTCTGCATACATCTTCTGAGCCAATGGCGCAGACGCTTCACTTAATGCCGCGCTCTTGGCTTCGATGTCGTCTTTGTCGTTGCCTTTCATCGCTACTTCAAGATCAGAGATCGCCGTTTCTATGGCTGCTTTTTCGTCTTCCGTTGCTTTATCGCCCGCTTCTTCTAGCGTTTTACGAGTCGCATGAATCAGGCCATCAGCGGTGTTACGCACTTGAACCATTTCTTCAAACTTCTTATCTGCTTCGGCGTTGGCTTCGGCATCAGCAACCATTTTTTCAACTTCTTCATCGCTCAAACCAGAAGAGGCTTTAATCACGATGGACTGTTGTTTGCCAGTGGCTTTGTCTTTCGCGCTAACGTTAAGAATACCGTTAGCATCAATGTCGAAAGTCACTTCAATTTGCGGCAAACCACGTGGTGCTGCAGGAATATCACTCAAGTCGAAACGACCTAAAGATTTGTTCTGCGAGGCTTGCTTACGCTCACCCTGAACCACGTGAATGGTCACAGCGTTTTGGTTATCTTCGGCGGTTGAGAACACTTGTGATTTCTTGGTAGGAATCGTCGTGTTTTTCTCGATAACCGCAGTAGCAACGCCACCCATGGTTTCGATACCCAAAGTCAGTGGTGTTACGTCGAGCAAGAGTACGTCTTTTACGTCGCCAGACAGTACGGCACCTTGAATGGCTGCACCCACGGCAACGGCTTCATCTGGGTTAACATCTTTGCGTGGCTCTTTACCAAAGAACTCAGCAACGCTGCGCTGTACTAAAGGCATACGTGTTTGACCGCCCACCAAAATCACTTCATCGATTTCTGATACGCTTAGACCAGAATCTTTCAGAGCCATTTTACAAGGCTCCATCGAACGCTTAACCAACTCGTCTACAAGACTTTCTAGCTTGGCACGAGTCACTTTCACGTTTAAGTGCTTAGGACCGCTTGCATCTGCGGTGATGTAAGGCAGGTTAACGTCGGTTTGCTGACTTGAAGACAATTCAACTTTGGCTTTTTCTGCGCCTTCTTTTAAACGCTGTAAAGCCAATGGATCTTTGTACAAATCAATTCCGCTGTCTTTCTTAAATTCTGCCGCTAGGTATTCGATCAGACGCGAATCAAAATCTTCACCACCTAAGAAGGTGTCACCGTTAGTAGATAACACTTCAAATTGCTTTTCGCCGTCAACATCAGCTACTTCGATAATTGAAATATCGAACGTACCACCACCCAAATCGTATACTGCGATGGTGCGGTCGCCGCCTTCTTTATCCATACCGTAGGCCAATGCAGCAGCAGTTGGCTCGTTGATAATACGCTTAACATCTAGACCGGCAATTTTACCCGCGTCTTTGGTTGCTTGACGCTGTGAATCGTTGAAGTACGCAGGAACAGTAATTACTGCTTCAGTTACTTTTTCGCCCAGATAATCCTCTGCGGTTTTTTTCATTTTCTTCAAAATTTCGGCAGAGATTTGTGGTGGCGCGTATTTCTCGCCGTTCACTTGAATCCATGCATCGCCGTTTTCGGCTTCGATAATTTTGTAAGGCACCATCTTGATGTCTTTTTGTACGACGTCATCTTTAAAACGACGACCGATTAAACGCTTGACGGCGTACAATGTGTTGTTTGGATTTGTTACCGCCTGACGCTTAGCAGACTGGCCAACCAGTACTTCGCCGTCGGTGTAAGCAATAATGGAAGGCGTGGTACGATCGCCCTCGGCGTTTTCAATAACACGTGGTTTGTCGCCATCAAGAATTGCCACACAAGAGTTGGTGGTTCCCAAGTCGATACCAATAATTCTACCCATTTTATTTCTCCGATGTTCCCCGGTACATGACCGGTTTCTTGCTAATTACAAAACAGTAAAAACTCTGTCGTTGATTTCTATATGCGGCCAGTCGTTGGAGTTTCAAGGGGTGGTCACATAACATTCAACATTTTTACTGCAATTCTTTATTCATAAACATTCTATTGGCTGCTTACGCTTGCTCGTCGATTTTTGAAGCGCCTTTACTCACCATCACCATTGCTGGACGCAATAAACGGCCATGCAAGGTGTAGCCTTTAGCCATGACGGCAATCACGGTATTAGGTGCGACATCTGTGTTTTCGACCATAGACATGGCTTGGTGAAGTTCTGGATTAAAGGTCTCACCAGCGGGATCAACAATATCCACATTAAAGCGCTTGAGGCTGGCAATAAAACCGTCCAAGGTCATTTGCACACCGTCACGAATCGCTTTGGTTGCTTCTTCTTCGGGCGCTGCAGCTAAACCGCGTTCAAGGTTATCCACCACCCCTACCATTTCGTTGGCAAATTTTTCTAAACCAAATTTGTGCGCTTTTTCCACATCCAATTCGGCACGGCGACGGACGTTTTGCATGTCGGCTTGTACACGCAGCATTTGCTCTTTTAGCTCAGCGACTTCGGCCTGAGCCGCTTGCAATGCTGCATCATTGGAATTGTCTGCAGTAGCAGATTCGGTAGCGTCATCCTGCTCGGTTGCCACATCATCGGCATTGGATTCTTGAGCATTTGCCTTTTTAATGGCCTCGGCTGCGATTTCTTCCGGGGTCTTTTGATTCTCTGACATCGACTTAGCCTCTCTCGCTGTCTGTTTCTTTTACGGAACGTATTTACCGCTTTAAAAGCGATTTTTCTCAACTGTTGGCTAATATGGGGTCAGACATCCGCCTTTCAACCCCTAGGGCACCTCTGAATAATTCAGTCGTGCTCGGCTTTGGCTTCCTGCGTCGCCCTACCTCCTGCATCCATGCAGTCGTGCGCGTGAGTCCTGTAACGCTTTAAATCTAGGAATAGAGCGATTAATGGCGAGTCCTTAACAAGCCTAACAACGAAGATATTAAGTGTTACAGGCCACGCCCTCTGGGGCTTCCAGGAAAACACCATTTCTGTGTTGCTACTTTTTGACGTGACCCGCTGTGACCACCACGGATGGTGGAAATGCAGGTTTTGCAGGAGCAAAAACCTGCCCCAAAGTAGCGCCTTGAACTGCCATTTTCCTGAAAGCCGCAGCCTCCACTGCATCAATTAGAAGTGCCCTAGCAACCGATGAAGTTGAGCATTCGTTTTAAGAAGGACTTGACAACTTCTACAACTGTACATAT
>JARGOI010000262.1 GCA_029212275.1 Thalassolituus sp. | reverse complement strand
TAGGCATCGGCGTTACCGTGGCAATCTTGGCAGTCGATTTCGACCGCTAACGCGACTTCGCCTTGCAGGTGTCCATTACCGTGGCCGTCTTGTGAAAAGTGACAATCGACGCAGTGCATACCCACATCCAAATGCACCGAGGACATATGTACCGCTTTATCAAACTTCTCAGGATCGCTGTCTTCCACTTTGCCACCGTCGGCATCGAGTAAGTTTCCGTGGCGATCACGCTTGAAAACGGCACGAAAGTTCCAACCGTGCCCATGATAATCGGCAAACTGGGTGTCATTTAACTCGGGATTTAAATCCGTCACGTTTTTTAAGAACTCGCGATCGCCCCATTTGCCACGTGCGGCGGCACCTTCTGGATTGTGCGAGTAGATGTCGTGTTTTTCCGCTTCCGTGGGATACTTTTGCTCTTTTGGCCACATAAAGGGCGCATCCGATTCGTAATCCCACATGGTGTAGCCTAGGTAACTGTTCACGAACATATTCGGTTGGTGCATGTGACAAATCATGCACTGACTGGTAGGAATCGCGTTCGTAAAAGTATGCTGCAAAGGATGCCCAGATTCTGTTTTCGAAATCGTTGGATCTTTGCTAATGCTTTGACCTTCGTGGCCATGCTGCGCATACGCACCCGAATGACGTGGATCACGGTCGTTGGCGTATACCACGTGGCATGAGGCGCAGCCCGAGTTTCGATAATCGCCGGGCTGATCGTTGGTGCCCATAAACCACAGCATTGGGTCGTTTAGTCGCGTTTTGGTAATGTTGATCAAGGGCACAGAAATGCGTTGTCCGGTGCCTGGGCCGCGATTGGATTGGCGAAAGTCGGGGCGTCCCGGTTCTTCCAAGCGTTGCAATACGCCTAATGAGTTAGGAATACCGGTCTCGGGGAATAAGTTAGTGAGGTTGCGACCACCGCGCTCGAAAACGCGGAAAATATCACCGGGTTTGACTGTTTCCCATGCAGGCAGAGGATACAAAGTCTCTATCACGCCCTGTTCAATCATTTCGGGGGTGGGTTTTACCGGTCCCTGAATGGCGGCTGCTTTGCCTTCGCGAGTGTAAGCTTCGCCTAAAATGTAATTCTTAAACGGTAAAATACCGTTATTGTAAGCTGCGCCGCCCCACAGCATGGCGCCAGTGGCGTGTAAGCTGCGCATGGAGGCTTCAATTTGGCTAAGGTGGCAGCTGCCGCAGGCTTCATGCACGATGCGATAATCCGATGGATTCATAAAACGAATAAATTCAGGACTTTCTTTATTTAATAAGGTGTAACTGATTTCGGGGTTGGCACTGCTAGGGTACAACCAATCGTCAGGATACATGGGCAACACGTGCGCTTGTTCCATGGCGCTGAAATAGCCCTCGCTTTTACGGGTCATACCCTCTTCGATAACAATACTTGCATCGCCACCATGGCAATCGGTGCAGCCCAGCACCACGGCTGAATTACTGTGCATGTTTTTACTGTCAGTGCTGGTGTGACAACTCATGCAGCCAGCGCTTTTGTCTTCTGCTTGCTGTTGGGTTTGTGCCGCCGGAGCATAAGGATGCGTGGTGTATTCGCGTTCGACCACAACACTCTTTTCAGCAGCAAACGTAGTGCCCGTTAGCGCGAGGCTCAACCAACAAAGGCCGTAAATAAAATGTTTCATCAAATATTTTTTCCGTATTTTCTTTTTGGGCGCTGTCGTTATGAAAGCGCACCGAAAAAATTCTATTCATGAGCGCGGTTTAATGCGCACTCAATAGGTTAGCGTTAGGTTTAACAATAAAGAATGCGGGTTCTCATCGGGAAATAGATCGCGGTAACCTTGGCCCGAAAATAATTTGGCGTACGACGCTCGCGCGACAATGTTCTGGCTCATAAAGGGCCGATAAATTGCTGCAATGGAAATGTCATCGCCAATCAAACTGTTTATATCGCCCTGATTTCGCGCTACTTCGAGCACCGTGGTGTCGTCGAACCACAGACGATTAGCGTTCACCGAAATACGCAGTTCGGGTAACACATCCCAATCGGCACCCAAGCCGACTAAGCGTAATCCGGGGTTGGTGAAATTCGATTGGCCTTGTTCTTTCGATGTACGTAGCGAATTTAATAAACCGTTGCGACTGCTAATCGCCACTTTACCGCCAGCAATGAGAGGCACGGCTTGGCGCATCCAGTAACTGGTGTCGGCTCCGGCAAATTGTGGGTTTTCGAAAATAGCATCAAAACCTTCGGCGACGTCATCGTAAGGGTCACTGTCGCCACTGGCGTACATAGCGGAGAATTTATAGCGCGCCCAGCTGAAATCGCGCGACAGTTCGGCAGCAAAAAACTGCGCATTGATCTCGGCATCACGCTGACTAAAAACGTCGTTTTTAACGGTACCTATTGCTTGATAGGCGGCGACCGTTAAGTTCAAACGACCAATATGACCATCGCCGTTGTAGCCCAAGTAAGTAACGTCGTAGCTTTTGGGGCGTTCGCCACCTAAAGACGCGGGACGTTGAATAAAGCCGTTTTCGTCATAACGGATGTTGTCTTCTTCGCCATTGCGGTTATAAATCACTGTGGCTTGGCTAAAGAAACCCAACACAGGCATATCTTGCCAATACAGGTTGGCGACATAAATATCGTCATCACGCATGGTCCGTGATATGTCATTTAAGCCACTGTTGACGTCTTTTTCTAAGCGGCGAAACCACGCCAAGTTGTATTGAAAAATGTTGTTGCTGCGATTGCCGAATAAGCGCACCCCAAACGGACTGTCTTGAAATAAGAAGCCGCGAAAATCTGAGTTAAACGGCTGAATGCCCACTCGTAAGCTGTCGAAATCGTAGTTATCGCTGACATTACGTAAGTGTTTATCAACAAATAACCCCTGAATGCCGACAAAGGTTTTATAGCGTGTGGTGTTATCGTCGGGATCGACATTAACGGCCAATATTTCGTCTAAGTAGGTGGCGTTGTAGTTAAGCACCGGAATAAAACGAAATTCGTAATCGGGTGGACGAAAGGTGGTGTCGCCTTTGTAATAAACAAATTCAAATAACAAGTTTGAAATTAGCGCCGATTGACGGCTAGAGCCAAAGACGTCGAGGTCGCCGCGGTCACGGGTACTTTGCAAACCGACGGGGGTGGCGACTCGGCGGTCTTCAAAAAAAGTATCAGAGACCATGGTGATATTGAAAAACCAATCATCAAATAATGGTCGATCGCCTTTAATGACATTGCGATTGTAGGGATCGAGCAGGTTTTCTTCATACCCAATCAACTCGACGATACGCCAGCGGTCATCAAAGGTGATGCGTTTGTCTTCATAATCTACTAACACCGGTATTGGCGTCGGCGAGCTGGTCTCGGGTAAGGCTTTCACTTCGCTGGGATCTATTTCAAGTGCTGCACATTCGTTATTAGCGATGCTCGGCAGACGACGCTGAGGCTTATCTGCATTGTCATCGGTTATACACTCTTGCGCGGCGTGAACCATTGAAGGCAAGGCTAGTAGACTCAATCCCAAACTTATAACCAAGCTCGGAAAAAGACGATTGAGAGAGAAATGGATAGATTTCATCTACTTCCCCCGACAAACATTTTGCGTATCAGAATTTAAAAACGGCGCTTGCGGGCACTGCACAAAGCGTAAACGCTCGCCTTGCGGTGTTAAGGTGTCGGCACGAATATCATTGGGTGCATTGTTGATAGAACCGTTTAACACTTGCGATGCATTATGCAGACCTAAAAAAGCCACCATGTCGTCTTGATCAACCCCGTCACCGGACACACCAATACCGCCCACTAATACGTCACCGCGATAAATTGGTACGCTGCCCGGGAAAATTTGAATGCCATTGGCCAAACGGTCACTGCTGGCAGTTGCCTGCACATTAGCTAAGTCGCTGATGTCCAAACCGACGCAGGTATTACCAACCTCGGGCGTGCCCGCGAGCACATGAAATAGATGCTGAACAAGGCCGTTCATTACTAAGTCGAGCTGCAGTCCGGTTGAAAATGGACTCCACTCACCGCGCGGCTTGCTTAGTGGACCATTGGGGTTTGATTCGATGCCATCCGGAAAGAAGGGACGCGACAGGTTGCCACCGGCGCGATCCGAAAAGGCTATGCCGTCGCTTAACGCGCTGCTATTGGCGGTAAAAGTACGCAAATCGGATAAGTAATCCGCTAAGTTAATTTGGCGCTTAGGCGTTAGGTCTGGATTGAAATACTGCGTGCGCGCAAGATTGCTATCACCAAGAAAATCCGCCGCATTAGGAGACGAGAAAAACGTTGTGGTTCGAGCTTTTTGCAAAGACACTTCTACGCCAAATACCGGCGCGTCACGCGTTTGTGCCATAGCTAAAATATTGCCATCAACATCCACCACGCTCACTGTGACGCGAGCTTGAGTACTTAGAGGACGGCGAATCTGAGCACGTGCTTTATTGGCAATGGCTAAGGCTTCGGTAATTAAGGTTTGCACTTCGTTACTGGTCAGCGGCGCGGTGCCAGCTTGTGC
>JARGOI010000261.1 GCA_029212275.1 Thalassolituus sp. | reverse complement strand
CCTAAAAAGAGTAGGGAATATTTTCTCGAATTTGCTGTCATGATATACACAATGAAATAAGTAAAATAACGAAACGGCTTAACACAACGGTTTAACATAATGGAGAAACACAATGTGGCGCCCTAAACTGATGAAAATCCCGACGGCCGATGAAGCTTTACCCGGACGTCACGAACCGTTAAACGTAACCGATAAACACCATATTAATGGCAATAGTATCACGGGTGAATGTCCTTTAGGGTGTTCCGAATTAATGGTTGGTATGGGCTGTTTCTGGGGAGCTGAGCGATTATTTTGGAGTTTGCCGGGGGTGTACTCGACCTCCGTAGGCTATGGCGGTGGGCATACGCCTAATCCTACCTACGACGAAGTATGCAGCGGCATGACCGGCCATACCGAATTGGTTCGTATCTGGTATGACCCCAAAGTAATCACGCTGACGGCCTTGTTAAGAGTATTTTGGGAGCAGCACGATCCTACTCAAGGCATGCGTCAAGGCAATGATATTGGAACCCAATATCGCTCGGCGATTTATGTGTCCAACGAAGCAGATTTAAAGGTCGTCGAAGAAACCCGTGAGCATTATCAAAAGCGCTTAAAAGAAGCTGGTCGTGAAACTATCACCACCGACATTCAAGCACCGGTCACGTATTATTTAGCAGAGACTTATCACCAACAATATTTGGCGAAAAATCCGAATGGATATTGTGGCTTAAATGGCTGTTCGGTCGGGTATGAGTAACTGCCCCAAGAATAAAATAGCATGGGTGTAAACATGACTGCCCAATGGTTTGATAGCCACTGCCATTTTGATTTTTCAGACTTCGATGATGATCGCTTAGAGGTTTGGACGCGAGCCAATAACTCAGGTGTCGGTGGTTTGCTTATCCCTGGGGTATCGCGGCAGCAGGGACAGCGTTTGGAATTTTTTTGCCAACAAAATTCATATTGGTTTTACACCTTAGGGCTGCACCCTTACTGGGCTGGCAAGCATAAAGAGGATGACGCAGACTGGTTACTGGCTGCGGCGCAAAACGATAAGGTTGTGGCAATTGGTGAATGCGGTGTTGATCGCCCGTTAAGCAAGCGCTCTGAGATAACTTGGCAACAACAATGGCAGTGGTTTGAGCTGCAGCTTGATATCGCTCATCAATTAAAAAAACCGCTAGTTTTGCATGCCGTTGGCAGTCATGACGAAATGGCCGCAGCCATTCAGCGCCAAGGATTCACCAGTGGTGGCCTAGTGCATGCCTTTAGTGGAAGTGCTACTCAAGCAAGACGTTGGAACGAGTTAGGATTTAAACTTGGGTTTGGCGCGTCAGCCACGAATCCTAATGCTGGGCGTTTAAGAGCGCTTTTCGCTGATATTCCGCTCGCCAATATATTGTTAGAATCCGATGCGCCAGATATGGCTCCTACGTTTTGGTCGAATAACCGCAATAGTCCTGAAGTGATCCCGATGTTCGCTGCACAACTGGCTTCCCTTCGACATTGCACTCATGATGCTTTAGCCGTTCAATTGCAGCATAATTTAGTCGAAACCTTTCCAAATCTGCACACGCTAGGAGTGCTGCCGTGACATCTTCGTCGTTACCAGACTCAGTTCTCGATGCTCTTGCTGATAGTTCTCTTGCTGAAATAGATGAATTGCAACAACGTCTTAATCTCGACGGAGCGACATTGCAACGACGCTGGCTTGATGAAGAACTGCTTTCATTATGGTTGTTGTCTGTTGACGAGGCTCAACAATTGGGGTCAGAAGCGATAGGACAACTGTGGCAAAACATGCCTTATTGGGCCTTTGCTTGGGCAGGCGGACGCGCTCTAGCTCAGTATATTGTTCAGAATCCCGAGGCCGTGGCAGGTAAGCGTGTGTTGGATTTTGGCTGTGGTTCAGGAATCGTCGCAATTGCCGCGTTACAAGCCGGTGCTAAAGAAGCCTGGGTTGCGGATACTGATCCCAATGCCATCTTGGCAGCGCATGTGAATGCTCACATGAACGGTATACTAATTCATACTTATGATATGACATCGATAGCGCTACCTAATGCACCGCACATCGATTTAGTCATGGCTGCGGATGTTCTTTATGACATAAGCAGTAATAAAGATTTGGCCAAATTATTAAATGAAGGTGCGCATTGGTTGTGTGCCGAGCATGTAGATAAATATAACGAACAGATTGGCAAAAACACTGTCTTAGCCAATGGCTGCTGTATAGGGCAACTGACGACGTCAACACTTCCTAAATTGGGCGACTTCGATGAGTCGCTGAATGTCGCCATTTTTTGTTCTAAAAACAATGCCCCAATACTTAATTAATATGGTATTACTAACGAAGGCAGTATTGAATTATACGGTGTTGCCTGCAATGGCTTTTTAATAAGCCCGCGACTTAAACAAGTTAACTGACCGACCATTATGGCGGTTTTTGAGGTAAAAAATGCGTTATTTATTCGTCTTCCTGATGTGCCTAATGTCAACTCAAACATGGGCAAATTTAACCGAATCCAGTGTTCAGCGTTGGGTGGGGTCATTAGAGAATATGTACACTTGGTATCGCCAGCATGAAGATCGTATTGAAAAACCTTCTATCGATTTGTCCAAGCCATTAGACGTAGATAAAATTTTTATGTCGTCGATGGAACAAGTCAAAAAAGCTGGGTTAAGCGACGAGTTTGCCGCCCGTTTAAAAACTCATGGTTACGCTGATTCACAAGTATGGGTAAATGATTCCACCGCAATTACTAAAGCTTTGTTGGCGTCATCCTTTGGCAAAACAAATATGAGTGCTGAACAGTTAAATCAACAGATACTAACGCTGAGAAATAGCCAGTTACCTGAAGCCCAAAAGCGTATGTTAGAACAAGTGTTAATGATGTCTGCTGGCGTTGCAGCGAATACCGATGGTGTTTCTCAAGAGGATATTAAGTTAGTTAGCCCGTATCGCGCACAAGTCATGCGTATACTTGCCTCTCAGTAGCGTCAATAAGAAAGAAGAGGCGCTAAACCTCTTCTTTCTCTTCATCTGAAGTCTGATTCTCACGGCGGAAAGCTGCAGGCGTCATTCCCGTCCATTGTTTGAATGCTCTTTCAAATCCTCGACGATCAGAAAACCCTAAGTCAATTGCCAACTGTTGCACATCTGTTTGGGTCTCTTTTAAAGTGATGCTTGCTTTTTTCAGGCGGATATCCCGTACTAACGAAGAAAATTGGCAATCTTCTTCTTGCAATCGTCTTGTTAAGGTTCTGCCGCTAGTGCTAAGTAATTCGGCGACGGCATCTTTGGTCATCGGCACTGTTTCTGGCCATTCACTAAGAATATGCATAACGCGTCGACTAAAATCCTGCAAATGTCCATATTTTGATAAAGCCGCTTCGGCCTCCAGTCGCAGCATATTGAACAGCGAAGGATTAGCGAAAGAAAGCGGGCTATCTAAGTACTTTGCGGAAAAGCTCGTCCAGTTTTGTCGCTGGTTATAAAGAATAGGTGCGTTAAAAAATTTTTGAAGACGGTCCTTATAGGCGGGTGGTGGATGTCTAAAACCAATTTCTTGTAATTGATAAAACGAACCACCAAAGGCTCCGCCAGCACTGTGAATACTTGATGCGATGAATTCAGCACGATTTTGAGTGCCAAATGTGGAACCTTCAGCCACGTAGAAGACAACTTTGACTGATTCTTGGCCAATA
This sequence comes from Thalassolituus sp., assembly GCA_029212275.1. GTDB lineage: Bacteria > Pseudomonadota > Gammaproteobacteria > Pseudomonadales > Oceanobacteraceae > Thalassolituus. The sequence continues at coordinate 832 of JARGOI010000261.1, read as the reverse complement.
AAAAAATCAGGCGTTCTGGAATCGCTTATCAATGCGTAATAGCGACGCAATACTGCTAGAGCTTCGCGCGGAGTTGAGCATCCTCCAATCAGAAAACCTAAAAGAAAGAAAGCATCCATTTTAAGATTCTGACCCGTTCGTAAACCAATGGCAGGTTCATCGATCAAACGAGAAATCTGTTCTGATAAATGATCGTAGTGGGAAATCGAAATACGCTGCGTTGCACTTTTTACAGAGCACGGATCAATACCCAGCGCCGCTAATATTTCTTTAGAAGAAAATCCGGCACGTTCTACGATGTCCAGCAACGGACGCAATGCGGCCGTCGTCATGGTTTTGGATGAAATAGTACTCATAGAATCAGGCTGTCTTGTTATTATTTTTTTATAATTTCTATCGTATTTCTATTGCGCATGCTCTTCGGCAGTTTTGCAATTAGTCTAAATTATCACCAGTTGCACTTCCAATCTATACTCAATGTAACTTGAGACACTTAAAATACCCATTTTTTTTGTAACACTCGGATTGTTAAGTGATTTTCCAAGAAGTCCTTGACGACCAAGGGGTGTCTGCGTAATATGCGCACCTCTGACGCGGGATGGAGCAGTCTGGTAGCTCGTCGGGCTCATAACCCGAAGGTCGTAGGTTCGAATCCTGCTCCCGCAACCAACTACTTTAAGTATGATTTTGTAGTTCAGAGAAACAGGTGATCTGACCTGAAAGACCGTAGCAACACGCTAAGATGTTCGAAGACGGTAAACAGATAATTAGCATTGTCGCGGGATGGAGCAGTCTGGTAGCTCGTCGGGCTCATAACCCGAAGGTCGTAGGT
>JARGOI010000260.1 GCA_029212275.1 Thalassolituus sp. | reverse complement strand
TAACTTGCGAGCGCACTTTGAACCTGAAAAGTCGATAATTGAGACACTAACTTACTCCTGATCCAGCTAAAGAGAACTGCGATACAGCATCTTTGCCGAAAGATCTTGAAAATAACAATGAAATATTGACGAAATTGTACGCCGACAAAAAAGGATTGTCAGTCATCTGAGTACTTTTGCACTGATTTTAGCTGCTGGTTTAGGCACTGATTTTTGGCACGGCGGACAATAGGTGCTGAGTATATTCATGCTGAGGTTGAGTCATTATTTGCTGGGTATTCCCCTGCTCCACGATCACACCATCTTTCATGACAGCCACACGATGCGCCAACATAGGAATAATGGATAGGTCGTGGGTGATAAATAAATAAGAAATCCCCATCTCTGCCTGAATTTCTTGCAATAATCGCAGGACTTGGCCTCGAATAGAAACGTCCAATGCGCTGGTTGGCTCATCACAAATAATTAATTCTGGCTCGACTGCAATCGCTCTGGCGATAGCAATACGTTGGCGTTGACCACCAGAAAATTCATGCGGAAAACGATCTAAATGCCCGGGTTCCAAGCCAACACGCGCAATTAACTTACTCATTTTATCTGCGCGCGAGTCTTTTGAAGCATCGGTACCAAGGCTGAGCATGCCCTCTTCGATAATTTCGCGTACGGTCATGCGTGGATTCATCGATGAGAAAGGATCTTGAAAAATTACTTGGATGCGTTTTCGATATTGATTGAAAGCACGTTGAGTCATCTTATCAATGCGAATACCGTCGAACCACACCTCACCCTGAGAAATATCGCTTAAACGTAAAATCGCTCTGCCAGCGGTGCTTTTCCCTGAGCCAGACTCCCCAACCAAAGCCAGCGTTTCTCCTCGACCAATCGATAAACTGATACCGTTCACGGCTTTGGTGTGACCAACAATCCGCTGGAAAAATCCTTTGCGCTGAGCAAACCACACATTAACGTCATTTAGTTTTAATAACTCTTTGCGCTGTTGTGGCTCAAAAAACTGATCACCGCACGGCAGTGAATTAATCAATTTACGACTGTATTCGTGCTTAGGAGCAGCAAAAAATGTCTTACGATCTGCTTGTTCTAAAATTTTCCCACGACGCATCACCGCTACGCGATCGGCCATTTCACTGACAACGCCCATGTCGTGGGTAATCAATAAAACCCCTAAGTTACGTTCGCGACATAGGGTTTTTATGAGCGCTAAAATTTGTTTTTGAATCGTTACATCTAATGCCGTGGTTGGCTCATCAGCAATCAATAAATCGGGTTCACACGCCAATGTAATGGCAATCATAACGCGTTGCTTTTGCCCACCCGACAATTGATGAGGATACCAGTGTGTTCGTTCTTCTGGGTCGGGTATACCGACTTCTGACAACAACTCAACAATTGCTTTTTTAGTGGCTCTGCCCCTATGCAATAACAAGGCTTCGCCAATTTGCTTGCCTATGGTTTGCACTGGGTTGAGCGAACTTTGTGGTTCTTGAAAAATCATCGCGATACGAGCACCACGAACATCATTCATAGCAGTTTCCGTCATGCTAAATAATGAGTCTCGACCCAACAAAACATTGCCGCGACTGACGCACAAAGAATCGCCAAGCAAACGCATAATTGCCAAACTGGTTAACGATTTACCCGAACCACTTTCGCCAACTAAGGCAAAGATTTCACCCGCTTGAATGTGAAAACTGACGTCGTCAACCAAACGTTTATTGTTTCTTACAAACGCGGTATCGATGGATAAATGTTCAACCCGCAACAAACGAACGTGTGACTCTTTCATTTGTTCGCTCCTTTATTGTTTGGAGTGTTGATTAAAGGATTGACCGAGGTATGTGTATTCTCTTCGGGAGACGAATTATTTTTACTAACTAGTGAACTAGGGCTTATTGAATCGGGCTCTGAACTATCGGGCTCGTCGTTACCACTGCCGCCCATGCGCGGATCAAAAGCATCGCGCACACGATCCGAAAATAAATTAGCCGCCAGCACTAAACTAAACATCAGCACAAACGCAGCCGATACCGACCACCAAACTACAGGCTCACGAGCTAACTCAGCACGCGCTTCATTAATCATATTACCCCAACTGGCCATCGACGGATCAACGCCGACGCCGATGTAGCTTAACACCGCCTCAGCTAATACAAAGCCACTAAAATCCAGCACCAAGGTGATCAAAATAATGTGCGCCGTATTGGGTAAAATATGACGCCAAATAATACGTTGGCCGCTCACCCCAAAGGCTCGCGCTGCTTCTACGTACTCTAATTGACTTAATTTTAAAGTTTCAGCACGCAGCAAACGACACAATCCCGTCCAGCTAGTCATGCCTAAAATAAAACACAGCGCCAAGAATTTAAAATCGGCACGTTCGCTGATTAAACTGAATTTCTCCGGATGGGTTTCAATGTAGACATCAATTAATAATACCGATGCCGCCACCAGCAGAATGCCGGGGATGGAATTAAGTGTGGTATATATATATTGCACCACATCATCGACCCAGCCTTTGAAGTAACCCGCCGAGATCCCCAATATAATCGCCAGCGGTAAGGTAATAAGTGTTGCCAAGGTACCAATCAACACACCGGTACGAACAGCTTTAACACTTTGGTAGAGTACGCTTTGGCCGACCTTATCCGTGCCGAGCACATGATAATACTCGCTCATAATCAGCGCCCAAGCACTGATCACAGCCAACACCGTTAAGGTGGTGTAAATCACTGGCCATGGCAGTAACGATTTTGGATTACGAATGACCCGATAATGAAACCAAATCAGTAATAAACAGGGAATTAACGTCCAACCCATGATGCTGATACTGCGCACAATAACATCAGAAAAATGATCTTCTTCATACTGTAAGTGTGCGCCACTATATTTGAGTCGAGGAAATTCACGCAACACCGTGCCGTCTGCTTGCTGCTGATTTTCTTTAGCAAACGAGTAAATAGCAAAGGGGGCTGAATAAGTTTTTTCGTGTTTGCCCTGCATTGAACTGAGTACCAAATCCAACACGCTGCGTATTTTAGGCGCGTAATGGTCATTAGTGACCTCGCCAGAAACGATTGGACTGGTTTCTGATGATGCGGTTGGCGCTTCCTCTCCATCCTTTGTTATTGCTTGTTCAGCATCCTGCTCTGGAGTGTTATCGGCATTATTACTGCCTGCACTTGCGACGTCATTCGCATCTGTATTTACGTCACTATTTACAACCGCTGGGCTGCTAACAGGGATGACAAAGCGCTCTAGCTTCTCCTGAAAATGCAAAGAATCGAGCACCGCGATCGATAAGAAAAATAAGATAACAATAAAAGATGACGCGCCTATTTTAGAGATAAAAACTTGGCGCCAGCGCATGCGCGCAAGTGGATCACGAAGAATACTGACCACAAACGCAAGAAGCACCGCCAACAACACAAAGATTAAAATGTCGCTCCACAACAAGTAAGGACGAAATGACAGCGACGAAAATAGATTCCCAAAGGTCATGATAAGCGCACCCTTGGATCAACGAAGGTATAAGAAATATCCGTCAGCAACAGACCGATGATGTACAAAACTGATCCTAAAAACACCATGCTGCGGACGATGGCAAAGTCCTGTGACTGAATCGCATCTAAGGTATAACTGCCTAATCCGGGAATACCAAAGAAAGACTCAACTAATAAACTGCCCATAAACAAGGAAGGAATCACCACCACGACACTGGTTAAGATTGGAATTAAACCATTGGGTAATACGTGTTTGAATAATACATTTAATTCACTGACCCCTTTAGCTCGTGCCGTACGAGCGTAGTCTTTCGATGACTCTTCTAAAAACAAGGTTCGATACAGTCGTGTTCCGCCACCTATACCACCCACAACACCAATCACCACTGGCAAAATTAAAAATTTCCAAGCATCAACACCCGGTAAATAACCAGAAATAGGTACTAAGCTCCATTCTTTAGCGAAAAAGAACTGTCCTGCTATGACGTAAAACACTCCAGATATCGACATCAATGCAACACACAATGCCATGGCCGAGACATCAAACACACTGGCCCGAAACATGACGATAAACAGTGCGAAAGCAATATTAATAGAAATGCCAATAGCAAACGTTGGTAACGCCACCGCTAAGCTAGGCCACATTCGCTGCTGAATATCAGCAGCAATGCTGCGACCCGCATCCGACTTTCCAAAATCTAAGGCAAACAAGCTAAGAGACTTTTCATAAAAAATAGTATCAGTGAACACCGCAGCGCCTTCGGCCTCGCTGTTCAGCAACAGTGGTTTATCGTAGCCCCGTTGCGCTTTCCATTCTTCAATGGCATCGGCAGTCACGTGTTTATCACCTAACTGCACACGAGCCATTTGATCGGGGGTATTTACCACAAAAAATAACGCAAAGGTCAGTACATTGACCCCAATTAAAATGGGAACAGCGTAGAGTAAGCGACGAAGTATATAACTGAGCATTTAATCGTTTCTCTTTCGTGATGCAGAAGTTGAAGCT
>JARGOI010000259.1 GCA_029212275.1 Thalassolituus sp. | reverse complement strand
TTTTTGCCTCGTGCCGAAGATCTCACCAACGCCATGCATAAAATGTCCGACTTCTTTGCGACCTACCATCAGCTTTAAATACTGACGGAGTAGATTATGCTGGATGTTCATTTAGACGATTTTTTTAAACATATCAGCACTGCGCTGTTGCTTGGACTGCAGCGCTTCCCTGCCCCATTTACCTTATTTGTCGAAGATATTTCTGGACCAGATGACATGGACGAGTTTGGTTTACACTCGCCCCAGCATTTGGCAGCGTTAGGTGCCATTCAATGGCTTAAAGACGAAGATTTTGCTCGATTTGGTGCTCGTGATGGACAAATCTCAGTGGATGACTTTGTCCTCACCAGTAAAGCGTTTTCGCGTTTGCTAAAACAAACCGACGAAACGGTCTTATTCAATGCGCTCGAAAAAGCTTTAACAGAGCGAGATTCAGGAAAGCTCCGTACGCTGGTGCAAGCGCACATATTAGGCAAGTAATAAACGCTATAAATGTGCCTTTAATGCTAAGCAGCCCTTAGCGCGTGCGCACATCAAAACCAGCATTTTGCAATGCATCTCTCAAATCATGTGCGCGAGACGGCACTCCGACTCGTAAGTTCGGCGTATCACGACGCAATGGATATTCTTTACGTAAGGCATCAAAAGCCTTCGCAATGTCTTTACTACGTCGAAACGCAGCCCGCATTACTCCGTCATCAACACGAATTTCGTAGGCAGCTCGAATGGCGGTTCTTAACGCTTGATGAATCGGCACTTGCTCAGTAAAGGTTACTTTTTTAACACCTGGCTCAGGCAAGAACTGAGCGAGCTTACGGCGAATCGGCAAGCCATAATATTCGCTAACACCATGATAGACCGCTTCTGTTCCGCGCATCTTGCCATCTAACGAATAACCAGCAATGTGCGGCGTTCCAAGCATACAGTGGTTTAATAATTCTAAATTAGGGGTTGGCTCGTTTTCCCAAGTATCTAAAATTGCCAAAAAATCTTCATTGGCTTTTAAGTGCTCTAAAAGCGCTGAGTTATCGACAACAGCACCACGAGCGGCATTAATTAAACAGGCATCAGGCTTCATTTGACTAAGCGTATCAGCATTGATCATGTGCCACGTGGGATGCTCGCCAACACGACTCATTGGCGTGTGTAAGGTAACAATGTCGGCCTTAAGCGCTTCTTCGAGAGTTGAGAGCTCACCGACATCTTCGGGATCTTTGAAGGGATCGACACCGATCACCGTCATGCCCATTTCTTCGAGACGATTACGCAATAAAGAACCCACATTGCCTAACCCAATGATACCCACCGACATATCGGTAAATGGTACGCCACGCGAGTCCACCACCACACTCAGGGCGCTGAGCACGTAATCGACCACGGCTTGTGCATTACATCCTGGCGCACTGCGAAATCCGATGCCCTTTTCTTTTAAATATTCAAGGTCGATATGATCAGTACCAATGGTTGCTGTACCAACAAATCTGACTTTACTTCCGGCTAACAGTGCCTCAGTTACTTTGGTAACGGAACGCACAATCAATACCTCTGCGTCAGCGACATCCGCCGCGGTCATATCTCGGCCAGAGACTCGAGTAATATCACCAAACTCGGAGAAAAATTGGTCTAATAGTGGAATGTTTTCGTCGGCAACGATTTGCACGGATTTGTTCTCAATTTATTAGGGAATTCTATTGTCGCGCCAGCACAACACAAACACAATGATTACGCCTTGCTAATTTAACTTTATGAGGTGTCTTGCCACTTGGTCAAACCGTGCATTCACTAAATAAATGTCGAATATAATCAAAATAAGTATGAATTATATACGATTGTCCAAAACGATTTCTTAAATATAAGGATCAAATCGCCTATACTCCATTCTTGCAATCTACCTACAAACCAACCATCCATTGTTGGGTCTCGTTGATACGACATGGATTTATGAGATGAGGATACAACTGTGTTAGAAGCTTATCGTGCTCATGTTGCCGAGCGTGCAGAGATGGGAATTCCACCTAAACCTCTAAATGCTGAACAAACTGCTGCTCTTGTTGAGTTGCTAAAAGCGCCACCGGCTGGCGAAGAAGTTACCCTAGTCGATTTATTTGAAAACCGTATCCCGCCCGGTGTAGATGAAGCTGCGTATGTAAAAGCCGCTTTCCTGTCTGCCATTATGAAAGATGAAGCTTCTTCTCCCCTCGTTTCTAAAGAAAAAGCGATCCAGTTGCTGGGTATGATGCAAGGCGGTTACAACATCACTGCTTTGGTTGATGCATTAGACATTCCTGAGCTTGCGCCTTTGGCAGCCAAAGAACTTAAGCACACCCTACTTATGTTTGATGCGTTCAACGACGTTAAAGACAAAATGGACGCTGGCAACGGCGTAGCTAAAGAAGTCATGGAATCTTGGGCTAACGCAGAATGGTTCACCAGCCGTGATAAAGTTGCTGAAAGCATTAAAATGTCGATTTTCAAAGTCACCGGCGAAATCAACACAGATGACTTGTCTCCAGCACCCGATGCTTGGTCACGTCCTGACATCCCACTGCATGCCCGCGCTGCATTCAAAATGACTCGTGACGGTATTACGCCAGAAGAGCACGGCGTTACCGGCCCGATGGGCGATATCGAAGCCCTGAAAGCAAAAGGACTTCCTGTTGCCTTCATCGGTGACGTTGTCGGTACAGGTTCTTCACGTAAATCTGCCACTAACTCTGTCATTTGGTTCTTCGGCGAAGATATGCCAGGTACGCCAAACAAGCGCACTGGCGGTGTTTGTTTCGGTTCTAAAGTTGCTCCAATCTTCTTCAACACCATGGAAGACGCTGGCGCCTTAGTATTTGAAGCACCGGTTGATAACATCAACATGGGTGACGTTGTAGAAATTCGTCCATATGATCGCAAGATATTGAACGAAGCTGGCGAAGTCGTTTCTGAGATCTCCATTAAATCTGAAGTGATTTTTGACGAAGTTCAGGCCGGTGGTCGTATCAACCTAATCATTGGCCGTGGCTTAACGGCTAAAGCTCGTGAAGTATTGGGTCTTGGCGCTACTGATATCTTCCGTCTTCCTGTTGACCCAGCGGGTTCAGCCAAGGGCTTCACTCTCGCTCAGAAAATGGTTGGTCGCGCTTGTGGTCTTCCAGAAGGCCAAGGCGTTCGTCCAGGCACATACTGTGAGCCGAAGATGACGACAGTGGGTTCACAAGACACCACAGGGCCAATGACACGTGACGAATTGAAAGATTTGGCTTGTTTAGGCTTCCAGTCTGATCTAGTGATGCAGTCTTTCTGTCACACCGCGGCTTACCCTAAGCCAGTTGACATTGAAATGCAGCACACTATGCCTGACTTCATCCAGACCCGTGGTGGTGTGGCGCTGCGTCCAGGCGACGGTATCATCCACTCTTGGTTGAACCGTATGTTGTTGCCAGACACCGTAGGTACTGGTGGCGATTCGCACACTCGTTTCCCAATGGGTATTTCATTCCCTGCTGGTTCTGGCCTGGTTGCTTTCGCAGCAGCAACAGGTGTTATGCCACTGGACATGCCTGAATCTGTATTGGTGAAGTTCAGCGGTAAAATGCAGCCTGGTATCACATTACGTGACCTAGTACATGCGATCCCGCTCTATGGCATCAAGCAAGGCATCTTAACGGTTGAGAAAAAAGGTAAGATCAACGAATTCTCTGGTCGTATTCTTGAGATTCAAGGTCTTGAGCACCTAACTGCCGAGCAAGCATTTGAATTGTCAGATGCGTCTGCAGAACGTTCTGCTGCGGGTTGTACCGTTACTTTGTCAGAAGAATCTGTTGCTGAGTACCTACGTTCTAACATCGTCATGTTGCGCTGGATGATCTCTGAAGGTTACGGCGATCCACGTACTCTAGAGCGTCGTGCTAAAGCGATGGAAGCATGGTTGGCTAATCCAAGCCTATTGCGTGCTGACAAAGATGCTGAATACGCACACGTTGTTGAAATCAACCTTGATGACATTAAAGAACCGATCGTTTGCTGCCCGAACGACCCAGACGATGCAAAAACATTATCTGAAGTGGCTGGCGTTAAAGTTGACGAAGTATTCGTAGGTTCTTGTATGACGAACATCGGTCACTTCCGTGCTGCCGGTAAGTTGTTGGATGCTAACAAAGGTGAGCTAACCACTCGCTTCTGGATGTCTCCTCCAACCAAGATGGACCAAGCTCAGTTGATGGAAGAAGGTTACTACAACATCTACGGTAAAGCGGGCGTGCGAACTGAAATGTCTGGCTGTTCACTGTGCATGGGTAACCAAGCACGTGTTGAAGCTAAGTCGACAGTATTGTCTACCTCTACTCGTAACTTCCCGAACCGTTTGGGTGATGGCGCGAACGTCTACCTGACGTCTGCTGAACTCGCATCGGTTGGTGCGATTCTAGGTAAACTGCCTACCACAGCAGAATACATGGAATACGCCAACAAGCTCGACAGCATGTCTGGTGAGATCTACAAGTACTTGAACTTCGACAAGATGGACGAGTACACCAAGAAAGCGGC
>JARGOI010000258.1 GCA_029212275.1 Thalassolituus sp. | reverse complement strand
ACAACAAGCCGCTGATTGCGACCACAAAATACGTGGCGCAATAGCTGGTCGTTATACGTGATCAAGTATGAAATATCCATTTGTGCCTAAGTCCACCGCATATTTGAAAGAGGGACAAATCATGTCGATTCCTCTTTCAGACGGCTCCTATGCTTGCGGGCGTATTCTGCAGCTTAAAGTTGAGGGCGAAAAAAGAGATAGTAGAATGTTTATAGCTGGTCTCATGGATTGGCACGGAAATGAGCCGCCCTGCAGCGAGGCTATATCGGGTACAAAAATTTTGGCGCATGGTCAGGTGCATGTGAAAACCGTGAAAGAGTGTGGCGCCGAGATTGTAGGTTATCTTGACCTTGGAGAAGATAATACTCAGATTCCGTTGTCGCTAGATCAGTCTCCGGGCAGGAATTGCAGGTTAAGAAGGGGTTATGATTTGCTTGATCCAGCATCCGATTCAGAACAAAGTACTCTTCATGTATTCTCAACTTGGGGATTCAAAGTAATGAAAAATCTAGCTGAAAAACACTATGTCGAGCAAAGCGTATAACAATCACAAGCAAGGGACCAAACTACGCTCCGCCAATTTGCGGTTCGCTTTGCTCACTTTACCGCAAATTGCCTCCACTACGTTTGGCCCCTGTTGTGGGCGTTAGTTGCTAAGGAAGAATGAACCATGATCCAGTCTGAAAAGGATTTTATTGAATGGCTAGATAGCCAGCTGGGGGATGCATTGCCTGACCAAGTGGTTGCATTTAATATCAATATCTATCAATCGCCATTCTGTATTGAAATAGTCGGTTCCAATGAGTTTGACCGAGAAAATGAAGATTGGGCCTGTAACGAGGACTGGACTCCCCAAAATAGAACTGCCGCTGTTTCTAACTCTATCTACGGTGGTTCATGGAGTGAGGCGCAAGATAATATTATCAATATGGCTAAATCATATCTAAGATCTGGATCAGTCAACGCGCAAAAACTAATTGCGGCAGAAGCATTTTCTGTCGGGTTTGTGGATGGAAATCTGAACTATGTTAAATAGGCAACTAACAAGTAAAGGCAACCGACGTGCAAAAAGCGCGCGCGGTTGCTTTAGGCGTTGCTTGGAAATTGGCAGAAAAATTTTCCGCATTAACTTCGAATAAAGTGCCTGTAAACAGGTGTGTTTATATACGAAATTAGCGTGAAATTCGACGGAAAAATAAAATGAAGATTGACGAGGCATCTATTCAGCATTACGGTAAGAGCACAGCCGCGCGGGTTGATAAAGCTTTACTTATCGAACACGACGCGGCTGTGCTCTTACCGGAAAGCCCCACCTCGCATCGCAGCATTGTTTTTTGCCAATTCACGGGCCTATTTTCGCAATTCTCAAAACGCTTTCAGCAGAGAATGTGCGAATTAATGTTGGCCCTCAAACAACAAGCCGCTGATTGCGACCACAAAATACGTGGCGCAATAGCTGGTCGTTAGTGAAATGTTGGAGTTTGATATGCAATGGGATTTGCTCATGATTTACATAATTGTTTCAGTAGCTGTATCGCTAACAACGACATTTATAGTTCAATACGCCTCCTGGAAGGGAAGGAACCTGGCTACAAAAGAAGATATTTCAGGTATCACTACAAAGATTGAGGACGTAAAACTCAATTATTCCGAGAAATTAGAAGACTACAAAAATAGATTGTGGGAATTACAGCATGAAAAGGGGCGCTTATATGAAGAATTTAAAATTAAGCATGAGATTCTTGAAAAGGTAATTGTAAAACTGAATAAATTTGGTAGTGATGCTATCAATCATAGAATATACGCTCACCATAGAAATATTTACTTAGCTCTATATAAGATAGGTAACGAAGAATCTGATAATAAACAATATAGAGAGTTTCAAGTTAAAGCTGAAAATTCATACCTCGATTTTGGTAATCAAAGTTACGAACTGACAGCTTTGGCTAGCACTATAAAGGTTTATATAGATGATACACTTGGTGGGAATTTACTCATCCTCAAGGGGAAAATTAAGGATTCAGTTAATCCTAAGAAAAATGAGGATGATTATATTCAGTTAGTTCGCTCTGAATTAGAGGCTAAATCGCGAGACTCGGTACTATCTACGACTGAGGATGAATTTTTTGAAGACTCTATAAATCCAGATGAAATCGCATGTTTTCTTTATCAGCTTCAAGAAAGAATAAAAGATGATTACCGAAAAATCACTAACAAATAAAGGCATAGGACTCGCTAACGCGAGCCCATGCTTTAAGCGTTATCTTGCATTCCAATAAGAATTTGATAGTGAAATATAGAGTTTTTGGTCTTCTAGTTATTATTTTAGGGCTCCCAATTTTTGGATTTGGTGCTCTGATGGGTGTAATAACCTGTCTTGGCCTATTAGTAGGTGATTTCGATTTCAACATTTCCTTCATGTTCTCGTTCTCATTCCCGTTTGGTATGTTAATGGTGGTTAGCGGATGGTCGCTATTGCTTGATGGAGAGCCGTTGCAAGGAAGTTCCTTAGTATCTTGGCGGATATTAATGTTAGCGGGCATACTATTGTCGATAGCAATGGTAGTTATAGCTGTAGCACCTCTATTTTCGGATGAGCGGTTTAGTTCTGGAACTACTACTGGAATTGGTTTCATGGCAGCCTTAGCAGTTGGATATGTCGCTGCAGCTTTAAAACTACGAAAAAAAGAGAAGGGCTCATGGCTAAGATAACAAGCGGCCGTTGAGGCCACTGAAAAGCGTGGCGGGACGCGCAAAAAGCGCGCGCCCCAAGGCCGAGCGTTAGATTACCATGGAGTACATTCAAGCATCATGAGCGACGGAATTTCAGGTGAAGCCACATATAAGTGCAATAGATGTGGCGCAAAGCACTACTTGCATGAGGATGACTTTTATTTCGAAGCCGAATCTGGTTCTGAGAGAGGAATGGGGGAAGAAGTTCTGTATTCCTATGAGCTAGAAGAAGAGTGTCATAATTGTGGAGAAGACATTCGGTTAAAATTTGAGGTTTGGGAGTACCCTGTCGGTATAATAAATATGACAAATGAAGTTGCTTCTGGTGCGGCGGTTATTGATCGCGACTTCCAAGTATACAGCGCTCCACCCCAAGAAGAACATGAAGAAACAGTCAAGCTTGTAAAATCCTTAGTGCTTTTTCGGTTCGATGCTTTTGCTGAGGCATTCGTTGATTTTTGGGTCAAAAGTTATAAAAAATCACCTCAACCTACAGCTATCATATCTTTTGTTGCTACATTAGTGGCTGCTTCAAGTTTGATTTTATCCATATACTCGTCAGAGAAAGCTAGAACTGAGAGGCTGGACAAACCTCAAAGTTATTCAGAGCAATTTCATCTTCTTAAAAACACCGAAAAAAATCTGAATGACTTGTCTGTATTTATTTCTAGTAAGAGAAATGAAATTGAAGTAACGAAAAGCCTTATTCTAGAACTAGAAACAAAGAAATCAGAGCTTGAACCGATAGTTACTGCTAATCAGAAGGTCGTTGATGCAATATTCTTGCAGCAAAGAAAAGATTTTGAAAAAACGATTTGGACCGAGCGGGGGATAAGTTTTGGCTTTGGTATATTAGCCTCACTTATAGCAACTATAATCTGGCATTTTGTTGGAAGATTTAAGAAAGGAAAATCTAACAATAAAATTCAGTCGACGCAAAAAACGCGCGACTGATTTTGGCGTTATGTGAACCCCTGATTCGAGAATCATATGGAAGATATAGATCGATTAAATGCAGAGTGGATTTCTTTAAATGCTTTTCGCGGGCTCTCTAAGATTGCATCTAATGGGGATATGGAGAAATCCACGTATGATAATGCGCTTGAGCTAGGTGGTGCAGTTTATCCTGAGCTATTAGGCGATGACGTTAGTGAGCTAAAGAGGGAGCGAGTTAGTGATACGACTAAGGAATATCGACAAAGAGCTGCCTATATGTCTATTAGGGATAAATCCACAGTCCATGCCATCGACCTCGTAAAGATCGCTATTGAAGAAGATGAAGGTCTATTAAAAATTGCTGAAAAAGAGAAAGGAAACAAGAGTCGAGTTGACCAGTTAAAGAGGAAACTCGGTCAGCTTTACAAAGCTCGCGAGGAATTAGAGCCTCAAGAACACTCTGAGAACCAGCTCATATTTAGAGATGCATATAACGTTGAGCGAGCAGTACCTAGTCTAGCAAAAGGTCGGGGATACCGAGATTTCAGACTTCCGAACGATAAAATATTAAGGTTGAGAGTGCTCCATCCCGATAAAATTGAACATATTACTGGGGCGGATCTGATTTATGAAAGACATTCACCAAGTGACGAAACAGTAGCGATCGTCGCAGTCCAATACAAGATATGGGAAAAGCGAAAACTTTACCTTTCCGATGAAAGGATGCTCGACCAAATATCTAAGATGAATGAATTTCTGTGTAATAAAGGTGTTTGCGAATCGAACTCCGAAGAGAATGAATATAGATTTCCATGCTGTTCTGTGTAGTGGTACAGTGATTTTGGCCACCTAAATAGAGGTGATATCATCACCTCATT
>JARGOI010000257.1 GCA_029212275.1 Thalassolituus sp. | reverse complement strand
CCAAGCCAAAAACTGCGATTGGTCGTAAACGAGTTGCGGCTAAAGCGACGACCACAGCAATGAAAAGAAAAGAAACCAGCCAAAAAGAAAACGTAGACAATATCATGTCCTTAAAGGTGATTGGAAAATCTGAATCGCCTGCATTTAAGCACGAAGAGGTTGTGACCAAAAGAGGACTAAATAGGACTAAATAGGACAACCCGTTATTTTAATTTTTGCAGACTAAGCATATGTTCACAATCTAGGGCGCACTCTTGGGAGCGCAAGCGTCCCGCCTGCTTTTAAACATTTATCGCCAAAGGCGAACTATATCACTTTTTAATTTGCTAAACCTTGCCGGCGAGACGCCAGCGCTCCCGGCAAAGCTCTTCAAGATATAAAGCGCTTGTTAATTTGCACCTCTGGGAGCGCAGGCGTCCCGCCTGCTTTTAAACATTTATCGCCAAAGGCGAACTATATCACTTTTTAATTTGCTAAACCTTGCCGGCGAGACGCCAGCGCTCCCGGCAAAGCTCTTCAAGATATAAAGCGCTTGTTAATTTGCACCTCTGGGAGCGCAGGCGTCCCGCCTGCTTTTAAACATTTATCGCCAAAGGCGAACAACGTAGCTTTTTAATTTAACAAGCCTTGCCGACGAGACGCCAGCGATCCTAGCTAGCTACGCCCATAGTGATCTTCAAAACGCACGATGTCATCTTCACCCAAATAACTACCCGACTGCACTTCAATTATTTCAAGTTCCACCGTATCAGGATTTTCAAGAGAGTGAATTTGACCAATTGGAATGTAGGTTGACTCATTTTCCTGCACCAAAAACGTTTTATCGCCACTGGTTACTTTTGCCGTACCTGAAACCACGATCCAATGCTCAGCGCGATAATGATGCTTTTGCAAAGAAATCTTAGCCCCAGGTTTTACTTTAATTCGCTTTACCTGATAACTCTCACCGCTAGCGATCGCATCGAAAACACCCCAAGGGCGATAAACATCGCGATGCAACTCATGCTCAGAACCGCCAGTCTCTTTAATTTGAGCAACAATTTTTGTAACCTCTTGCACCTTCTCTTTATGGGCAACCAACAAAGCGTCTTTGGTATCAACAATAATCAAATCATTCACACCTAAGGTTGTTACTAGACGTTCGGAGGTACTCACAAGGGTATTCTGAGTGTCTCGTAAAATGGTTGAGCTCGCCTTTCCTTGACCACACAGCACCGCATTACCGTCATTATCCTTTGGTGTAATTTCCCAAATTGCAGACCAACTGCCAATATCACTCCAACCTGCATCCAGAGGCGCAACAATGACCTGCGGCTCGCCCGCTTGCGAACACAATTTTTCCATAAGCGCATAATCAATCGAATCTGTTGGGCAAGCTGTAAATGCTTCGACATTCACACGAACAAAATCCATGTCTTCAGTCGTTTGCGCCATCGCTGCTTCACAAGCGTTATAAATTTCAGGACTAAATCGTTTAAGTTCTTCTAAATAACGATCGGCACGAATCATAAACATGCCACTATTCCACAACCATTTGTGCTGATAATGAAGAGTATCATTTGGATGTGTCAGCTCATCAAAATATACTCGAGCAGTATCGATATTTGGTTTTTCGACAAATTCCTCTACCGCAAAAACACCACTCATGGGTTCACCTACTTTAATATAACCATATTCTGTGGTCGGCTGAGTTGGAACAATACCAAGGGTTCCGAACTTTCCTGCCTGCACTGCTGGCAATAGTGATGTCACAGCAGCTTGAAACGCATTAGTATCCTTAATCACATGATCAGCAGCTAACACCAGCAATACGGGGAGTTCGGGCATCACGACAGCATTGTTTAAACGTAGCAAATTAAAGTCATTCATCACCTTAAACGCTGCTAAGGCAATGGCAGGTGCTGTATTCCTCCCCACCGGTTCAAGCAAAATATTGGCCTTAGTCCCAGCCGCCCGCATTTGTTCAGCAACTAAAAAACGATGCTCCTCGTTGGTAATGATTATTGGCAATTCATCGACCAAACCGCTGAGACGACCCACAGTTTTCTGCAACATGCTCAATTCATTACCGAGAGACAAAAATTGTTTTGGAAACGCGGTGCGCGACAAAGGCCATAG
Source organism: Thalassolituus sp. (assembly GCA_029212275.1). Classification (GTDB taxonomy): domain Bacteria; phylum Pseudomonadota; class Gammaproteobacteria; order Pseudomonadales; family Oceanobacteraceae; genus Thalassolituus. The sequence continues at coordinate 2,433 of JARGOI010000257.1, read as the reverse complement.
CCGAGTACCAGAACCTCCGGCCATGATTACGGGGATCATCATCTTAAAGCTCTATGTATCTATTAACAGAAGCAAGGTTAACATGATTGAAGTAAAGCGATTCAGCAATTCCTTGAGACGAGACGCCTCTGGGAGCGCAGGTGCCCCACCTGCTTTAACTAATTATCGCCACAGGCGAACAACGACGTTTTTTTTAATTTACTAAACCTTGCCGGCGAGACGCCAGCGCTCCCAGCTTACTTATTCTAAAATCAAAGGTTCTGAAAATTAAAGAAAGCCTAGACTAGAGGAAAAAGGATCACTTAATGGAAGTTATAAATTAATCATGGAAGTACGATACTCGATATTTTTTTAGGTAGTAAACGCTGACCAAAGTATACAAAAACTGCAGATCCCAAAAACACAAGCAAAGGCCCCCACGCTGCTTCACTTATACCAACCTTAGAAAGCACCGCTAAACCTATCGGATGAACTATATAGATACCATAAGTGAGTGGTGCCACAAAAAAGACAAATCCTTTTATATGTTGTAAATACCTATTAATTGAAGTACCAAACATTAACAACAAACAAAAAAGCATCCCGACAAAGTAAACAACCCCGACACCAGTATCTTTATACACTGCGATATAAAGGCTCAAAAACATAGAGAACGCAAATATCATTCCATTTATCCAACCACGAAATCCAGAAACCCATAATCCGAGCAAAACAGCCCCAAACGCATGTGCATACTGTGGAATGGGCAACGGAGTTGATTGCACCATGCCACGCCATTCTAAACTCAGTGAAATCCAAACCAAAAAGCTGACTCCCGCAATTAAAGACAATATATTCGAAGGAATTTTTTGTTTTATTAAGATTGAAAACAATAACACGAGATAAGCAAATGGTAGATACCATAAGTGAATACTGGTCCCTGCAAACAAGGTTTGCAGTTTCACATAATCACTAATAGGCTTGCCAACAATGACCGTATAAAGTGCTAGGAACACGAAAGACCAGATCACATAAGGGGCGAGCAATTTAGCTGCCATTGGTCGAGCAACTTTTTTTATAGAGGATTGAGAAGATAGATAGCAAACCGAAATGATAATAAATACTACCAAACCAGAGTAAGCGAAGCTTCTCATCGCTCCAGTAAGAACACCAGAATGAAAATAAACAATAGCTATACAAGCCAACACACGAACAAGCTCAATATCTACTCGCCGTTCGATTGATTTAACCAATTTTGACTCGCCTTATATTTTTCAAATTCACCTATTAGCTATCCGCTATTAAGAGTTTGAGATTATTAATAAATTCATCGGGTGCGTATTTAGTTCCAGCCGCAAAGGGAGAGGATGCTGAAGTATCAAAAGCATCTAATGCTTGCTTTAATTCAGCTTCATCCGCAACGACCGTAATGTTTGGAAAATCTTCAAAGCGCTTAGCTGTCGCCACCTGGTGATCGTTACGATGTTCGCCGTATTTAAATTCACGAGCCATAATAATAAGAGGCTTACCGCACTGGGTCGCGGTGATGATTGTACCCATGCCTGCGTGTGCAACCACTAGATCGGCCTCTTTCATCAAGGCATCAGCTTTCTCAGGGGTAATGAAAGATTCTGATTTAAGTGCAGAAAAATTTCCATCCGAAGGGCCAACCTGAGCAAAAACATCGGCACCCGACACAGCACACCATTCGTCTACAGCACGAATTAATCGATCAAACGGCAATTGCGTGCCTACCGTAACGTAAATCATATCACCCGCCCTTTATATTCAAGACCTGGGTACTCTTTGGTTAGGTGCTCCCACTGCGTCAGCCAATGGTGCGCAACGTATTTTGCTTTCGCTCCTGCCGCAGACAACTCATCGGCATTAGCAATACTGTCAATCCAGATGGTTTTTGCACCTAGCAGGCGGGCACATGCCAACACAGCAAAACCCGGGGCTGCACCAGTACTCACTACATGAGTAGGACGTTCTTTTAGTACCAGAAAAAACGCGCGAATAAGCACCCAGAGCAACTTAGCTTTTTTATCCATGTTTGCATCCGGCAACACTCTGAAATTATTCAGCTCGAAAGCCGATGCAAGCCCAGGGTTGGTAGACACGTATACAGTCTCCATTCCTTCAAAAGCTGGGCGCAAGCGCATCAGTTGCACAAAGTGTCCGCCTTCCGATGCGACAGCCATCATTTTTTGCTTACGCGCCATACTGTTGTTACTCCACTTTGCTCAGAACATGAGCAACCGCAGCTCGCCAATCAGAAGGTTCAATACCCAAACCACTTATTTTAGTGCAGTCCAATACCGAAAAGGCTGGTCGTGCTGCTGGGGTTGGATACGCTGATGAAGGAATAGCTTTAAGTTCAGGCAACCGATCCAGTTTACCAAGTGCTAACGCTTGGGCATGAATTTCTCGGGTAAAACTCCACCAGTTAAC
>JARGOI010000256.1:1162-4587 GCA_029212275.1 Thalassolituus sp. | reverse complement strand
AAAAGGACAAATTCTCTATCAATGGATGCAGGAGGATTTACTTGCCATCGTGCAACGGGCAATTACGGAAGAAGCCCCTCTTAATCACAGCTATCAAAACTCGGTGTTCGAGCGGCTGTAACTGGACTCATGAGCGACATATCTAATTAGGTGATATGACATGATCAATATTAAAACTGACAATGAAATTAAGGCAATCCAGCAAGACCTCAAAGATAAAGGCGTTAAATACTGTATGGGTAACTACGTCGATATCCACGGCATTCCCAAAGGAAAGGTCGTTCCTATTTCGCATTTATCGCACATGGCGCATGGTTCTGAACTGTATACCGGTTACGCCTTGGATGGCTTAGGTCAAGCGCCCAATGACGATGAAATCGCCTCGGTTCCCGATTTAGACCATATTATTCAATTGCCTTGGCAGCCTGAAATTGCCTGGATGCCTGCAGATAATACTCTGTATGGTGAGCCCTACATGCTCAGTACTCGAGTGTTGCTTAAATCCATTGTTAAGCAAGCCAACGAGATGGGCTACGGCATGAATCTTGGTATCGAAGCCGAGGTATATTTATTACGCAAAGACGAAAATGGTCAACTCGTGGTGCCAGACCCAGATGATAAATTGAAAAAGCCTTGCTACGACACCCGTGCTTTTTTAAGTAATTTTAGCTGGTTGGATAAAATGGCAACCAGTATTAATGATCTCGGTTGGGGCTTGTATTCCTTCGATCACGAAGACGCCAATGGCCAGTTTGAATTCGATTTTAATTACGCCGATGCCGTGACCAGCTGCGACCGTTTTACCTTCCTTAAAATGATGGCAAAAGAATACGCTAAACAAGAGGGGTTGTTAGCAACCTTTATGCCCAAGCCTTTTTCTAATAAAACGGGGACTGGCGCGCATTTTAATATGTCGTTATTTGATTTAAAAAACGGCGAAAACTTATTTCAGTGTAAGCCTTCAGAAGATCCCAATGGCTTAGGTTTAACAACGTTAGGCTATCAATTTATTGGTGGTATTTTGAAACACGGGCCAGCGCTATGTGCAGTATTTGCGCCTACCGTAAACTCGTATAAGCGTCTTGTGCGTCAAGGTGATATGCCATATTTCACTTGGGCACCAGTCTTTAACTCATTCGGCTCCAACAACCGCACGAACTCAGTACGCGTACCGATGGGTGGAGGACGTTGTGAATCGCGTAATGCTGATGGTGCTGTGAATCCATACTTGGCAGCTGCTTTAGCACTTGCCGCGGGTTTGGAAGGCATTCGCGAAGCCATTGATCCCGGTAAGCCGCAAGAAAAGAACTTGTATGAGTTGACCGAAACTGAGCGCGAAGAAATGGGCATTGGCTTTTTGCCACGCACGCTCGACGAAGCCATTGATGCGTTTGAGGCCGATCCTTTTGTCGAGCAAGTACTTGGCAAAGAATTACGCGCAGAATTTGTTAAATACAAACGTGCCGAATGGAATGAGTACCATACCTCCGTCAGCGCTTGGGAAATCGAGAAATACAGCCATTTATTTTAACGCTAAATAAACTGGATTAGTACTTTCAAGGAACAATGATCCATGCAAAAAGAAACCGTTAGCCGCATCAGTATATCGTTACCAGAAAACTTGTTAGAAGGGTTGGATGATATGGTGGCGCGGCGCGGTTTTGAAAGTCGCTCGCAAATGATTTGCGATATGATCAATCGTGAAATTAATGAGTTTCGCGCACAGTCAAGCAGCGAACTTATGACGGGTACGTTAAACTTGGTTTATAACCATTCTGCGCCGGGATTGCATAAAAAATTGCACGATCTTCAGTATGATTATATTAACGAAGTGATTAGTAATCTGAACGTGAACCTGACCGATACTCACACTTTATCCGTGCTGTTAGTGCAAGGTCCGGCCGATAAATTACAAACCATAGCCAACAAAATGATTAGTCTTCGTGGTGTATCTCACGGACGACTCAATCTTAATGCCGCACACATTATTCCACCGATCCATCCATTGCCAAAAAGTTAACGAATAAACAACCAACAGTCACTTCAAATTTGCTTACTTTGCAAAATAACTTTTGCGAAGCCAACTAACAATTGCTGGCCAGCGATTTGCCACCAGTGCAAAAAAAATACAGCAGCAACCCAATAATTGCGTGAAGACCATGCCTTCTTTAAACCACATTGCGGCAATAATGGATGTCCAAACCGGTTCAAGAATCATAATCACTGCCGCGTTGTTGCTACTGGTCATACTTTGAGCGTAAGTTTGAATAAAAAATCGTACCGCCGTTCCCACCGTAATGCTCAGTAAAATCCAAAGCCACATCGTCGGTGTCCATACCGCAGGCCAATCTTCAAAAATGCTAGACAACACCAATGCTACCAAGCCAACGATGCTCAACTGAATGGCACTCAGCGACAACGAGGGAACATGAGCCGCCGCACGGCTGTTTAGAATAAAGGTTAGGGACAACAATAAAGCAGCAATAAAGAATAAAATCTGACTTTTGTCTGGTCGAAAGCCATGTTGCAGCGAAAGTAACGCCAGCCCAATAAAGGCTAAGGGCAGTGCCACCCAGTTAGAGCGACTTATACGATCACGAAAAATCAACCAGCCCACTAAGGGCACCATGACCACAGAGAGCGTCGTTATGAATGATCCTTCGCCCAAGTGACTGGTGGTTAATAACCCCATAATCCAAATTGACATAGCGGCACCAAATATTAAACCAACGCCGGATGCTGCACGCCATTGTTGGCCTGATAAACGCGTTATACCTCGCCAACCAGGAACGCTCAACAATAATCCAGCCATCAAAAAGCGCGCACAGATAAACAAGAAAGGAGGAAACTCGCCAAGCGCTTCTTTCGAAAACATCCAGCTGATGGCCGCCAAAATAGTCACCAATAGCAGCAACCAATCCGCTCGGCGATTTGGTCTCGTTGATGTAGAAATTAATGTAGACGTTGATTTAACAGCAGGAGGCATTTGCGAGTTCTGTTGGGGCTGTGAATGGGTATCTTTCGAAGACGAATTCGTTGATGGTAATGGCTTTACAATAAAACAGGGTCATAAATTTAAGCGCGAGTATTTCATATTGCGTTGTGCTTGTCTGCTCTTACCTAGGGCACCTCTTAAAGCTGCAGGCGTCATTATATCAAGCAAAGATGTCCAAAATGGGCTATGTAAACATATAGAGTTCTTACGTTTTAAAATGCAAAAACTCACCATAAATATATGTATAACTTACGCATAAGATTTGAACTATATTCTTATAGGATAATATTTGAAATTTGTAACAATTCATTACCTTACCTGTCCTAATAGGAATTGCCTGCTAATCTATTAATAATACATATGTGAGCAGGATTCCCTGAGAATGAAAAATACTGGCCCCGTCACCAATCAAGAATACCTATTCGATGCC
>JARGOI010000256.1:0-1062 GCA_029212275.1 Thalassolituus sp. | reverse complement strand
CCTGAGAATGAAAAATACTGGCCCCGTCACCAATCAAGAATACCTATTCGATGCCGATCAAGAACTGATTTCATCGACGGATCTGACAGGTAAAATCAATTTTTGCAATGAAGCCTTTGTTACCGTCAGTGGTTACTCGCGAGATGAACTTATTGGCAAGCCTCACAATTTGGTGCGTCACCCAGATATGCCAAAAGAAGCGTTTGAGTCGATGTGGACGTATCTGAAAAATGGCAAAGCTTGGATGGGGATGGTCAAAAATCGTCGTAAAAACGGTGATTATTATTGGGTTAATGCTTATGTTACGCCCGTCTTTATCGAAGGTAAGCTAACGGGTTATGAGTCAGTAAGACGCTTTCCGGACAGAAAAACAGTAGAACGTGCAGAAGCCGTCTATGGCCGAATGCGTGCAGGAACGCAGAATCGTTATCTTTTCTTACAAAAATTCAAAAATTACGCCTTAAGACTATTGCCTTTGGTTATTTTTGCTGCTGTTGGTTTTATGATCAGTGATACTTATGGCTTTATAGAAGGGATTACTTTGGGCTTATTGGCGGGGGCTTTGGCAACTACTTATTTATACAAAAAGAGGATGGTAGATATTCGTCATGCATTCAGTGATTGTTTTCATGATCCGTTGGCGGCACTGATTTATCATCAGTCTGATGATGTTGGTGGGCAGGTCGCCATGGCCATGACCAGTCAAGACGCACGCATTAAAACCGTTCTTGCACGTATGGTAGAAGCGTCAAAATCGGTGGCTGATGAAACTCAAGTGGGTTTGTCACGTTCGCAAGAAGCGCATGAGAAAATTGAAAAGCAACAACAAGAAACGCATCGAATCTCTACTTCGATGGCTCGCATTAATGAAGCGATTCAAAATATTGTGACCAACGTAAAAGAAACATCTAATTCCTCTTTCGAGGTAAAAGAACTGGTTGAATCTGGTAATCAAGTAGCGATGAAAACTCAGGCTGCGATTGAATACCTTAGCGATACATCACAACAAGTTGCCTCGACGATTTCAATTATTTCGGAAGAAACCAGTCGCATTACCGCTGC
>JARGOI010000003.1 GCA_029212275.1 Thalassolituus sp. | reverse complement strand
AAGGCGGATTTCTTTGACGAACTGGACAAAAAAGTACTGGCGGCCAAGCTATCGCCCTACTCTGTGGATGCTAGCTTTCCAACCTTAGAGGAGTTTACTGAGTTGTGGCTTGCCGAGAAGAAGATCGAATGGCGCGACAGCCATTTGATGACGGTGATCACGAATATTAATGCGTACGTGATTCCTAGGTTGGGTAGTAAAAGAGTCAACGACATCACCAAAGCAGACATCCTGAATTTCCGCTCCACTCTCGCCAAAGATCCAAAGCGGAAAAACAGTGAACTGAAGCCTGCCACCATCAACAAGGTTATGACCCCGTTGAGGATGATTATGAATGAAGCCGCTGACCGCTATGAGTTTACCTCACCTTATAAAGGGATCAAATCTCTTAAGATCCAAAGAGTGGATGTCGAGCCGTTCTCCATTGAAGAAGTTCAGCTCATTCTGGCCAATGTTCGTGACGATTTTAAAGCCTATTACACGGTGCGTTTCTTTACGGGCATGCGTACCGGTGAAATTGATGGCTTGAAGTGGAAGTACGTGGATTTTGAGCGTCGCCAGATTTTAATTCGTGAAACGGTGGTCGATAGCAAGATGACTTACACCAAGACGGATGGATCGCAACGCGAGATTCATATGTCGCAGCCGGTGTATGACGCGTTGATGAAGCAGCGCAATGTGACTCGCCGCCAGGAGTTTGTATTCTCAACCCGTAATGACACACCTTTATCACATAACAATGTGACTAAGCGCGTGTGGTATCCATTGCTGCGCTATTTAGGGATCAAGCAAAGACGTCCTTATCAGACACGCCATACGGCTGCGACTTTGTGGTTGGCTGCTGGGGAAAGCCCTGAGTGGATTGCGCGACAGATGGGTCATACCACCACCGAGATGCTGTTTCGTGTGTACTCACGCTATGTACCCAACCTGACCCGCCAAGATGGCTCGGCGTTTGATCGATTACTGGAGCAACGCTTTGTGAAGGAATCGCCCAAGAGCATAAAGGACATATTATCTAAGGGGGATGAATTGTGATGCACCATGCGCACTTCGAACCTTTGTGGGTAACCCCAAAAGCTCATAGCATCGCTGATTGGCTGATATTTCTTTATGAGATTCAAGATGGACGTGGCTTGTCTTCGTATCTTGGCATTCGTTCGGGGGTAGGTAATCACGACGCGGTGAGACTTTGGGTGCATCAAAAAATGCACACCCGACCAAAAGAGTTTCAGACACTTGGAGACTTACGAACAAGCTTTGCACGACTTCTACCCGACGCGACAAATTAAGGAAAATACACCGTAACGCACCTTCTTACTTTATTGATTCATTGAACTAATAAGGTGTATTCGGTTTGTTAGAAGCACACAACAACCATAATCATCTGAGCATTTTGATGCCATCAATGGGATCAACACCCAAGGCATGGCAATACTGCACATACTCAAACACATCCAGCCGACGTTCTAGCGATTCTATCCTGTGAACCGCTGTCAGCGTGATGTTTAGGGAAGTAGACAACTCTCTCAAACTCAACCCACGAGCCTGCCTAGCTGCGATTAACCAGCCAATAAGTTTGCCATATTTAGGGGAAGCGATGGTCTTTATCAAATCATCATCATGAGAATATGAAATTATTCACCAAAATGAAGAAGAACTAACAGACCAAAAAAAATAAAAAACGGAATGATTCTGAGTATTAACGGGGTAACTGTCATTAATTGTCTGCTAGAAAAATTAATTTATAGTTTTATTTTCTTCGATTAAAAACATAGTAAATAAAGGATGCATTTAATGAAATCGATTTATCCAGCTTTATTGATTCTGACGACAGTTTTAAGTGGCTGTAGCACCATGAAAAATTTGGTTGGCCATGGCGTCACGGATTTTTACGAAGGCGAAAAACGCCCGATCACTGAAGTTTCCATCATTGAAAACAACGGAAGTTCTGGCTGGGGAATGGGAGCTGGCGTGATAATCAATTCCATTGATGGGAAAAAACTAGCCTTCTTACCTCAATCAAAACACGCGATCTTACCCGGCAAGCACGAGATCGATTACGAATGCGATTTAAACCCCAATGTCATGGGTGGAGATAAAGATCCAAAAGTCGGGCATGCCACAACAACGATCGACGTTGCTGCGGGCATACATTACAAACTGGTTGGGCAGATTCGAAGCTTACCTTCATCCCAATGGTATTACACAGAGAAAACCTTTTTAGGACAAACAACACGTGTATTGAATAAACACTCGTGCGAATTGAAACTCATGCAGTACAAGGTGTACCCAAGTGAGGTTTAACCTAAAGCTCCTGTCAGGGCTGATAATGATTGGCTTAAGCCAGCCATCGTTGGCCGAGAACAGCACACAACCCCTTTGGATGGGCCTCTTCAACTCAGACCACAGCCTATTGCAGATAAACTGTACAATATTGACGTACAAGCCTATGTATTATCAATTCTATGGCACCAATAGCCTGCCAGTGGCGCTTTATGAAAATTTTACGGAGCAGAGAGATAAGTTTGTTCTTACTATTCAAAAGGCCGGCTTCAATGCATTAGTGGACTATAGGGAAAATTGGTTTGGAGGTTCCGGAGGGCTGGAGTACATTGAATATGGAACGACTCAACGCAATGTTTTAATTTCAGGGGTCGGCAGTCTATCTGGAACTGCGCTAAAATTAGATTGCAAATAACAGATATTTGAGAGGTCAACTATATGCTTGTTGAAATGTTGAATGCTTTTGTAATTATTGGACTACTAGCAAACGTCGGATTATCGATCTATTTGATAATCTCGAGCATAAAAAATAGACGCCTAGAGAGATATTATAGAGAGAATCCGGGGAGCGATCCGTTGGATTCCGTTTTCAATCAATAGCAAAGTTCCAAAAAATTAGATGTAGTTATACAGATAACATCTGTACAACTACATCTGAATTTAATTGCGATGATTGAAATCACAGAATAAATTCAACTACTCAACGTCAGTACTGATCTGGAGTTTTTTTATAAAATTCCACGCACGACTCTGACGGTTACTATAAAAATCTGGTTTTTTTACAAAAACATCATTTGGTGCCTGATGAGATATCAGACTCCATCGATAAGAAAATTCCTCTCGCCGCTTGTTTGGTAGATTAAGGAAGTTTTCAATCATTAATTGCATAACGGATTTGTCATCCCTCGACCATTGATTAATAACTATATTCAGGAGATTTGAATCTTTTTTTAGCGATTTAGGAATAATTCTAAAATTTGGATACAGATAATAAAACTGCTTTATCGTAATCTCATTATTTTTCAGAGACTGAAGAAATTTAACTAAATCGTTAAAATAATTATCGTCTTTGGAATATATTTTCTCTGGCGAATATTCCGAGACATCGAGCCAATGATCAACCGAGATGTGTTTTACAATCTTCTTCATACGATTATGAATAACACCTCTAACAGATGAGAATGCAAATAGCCCATCATCGAATGAAATACCTCGATTTCTACAGTGTTTATAAATAGCCTCTATATTACGATCCAATAATAGCGAAAATGTTTTGGCTGTAAATCGTGGTAAATTTCTATCACGAAATTCATTGGATATAATATCCAGAGTATGAACGTAGGTTTTAAGCGTTGTTTCTGGTGAGCTGTGACCCATTTCGGCGGCTAACTGATGCAAAACATTGAATTGACGTGTTCCAGCATCATCAGGCCGAACACGACGGAGATATTGATCGAACCGATCGAATTCTTCTGAATCAATCCTAAAATAATCATTATTAATATTACGATCTAAATTATTCATGCACATGATCATATAAAAATTTCTTGATGCAAATGAGTGGCGCAGCGAATGGAACCGCATTTTAGAATCATTGGTGACAGCCTGGAGCATTCGAGAGAGTACGACAAATAAATTGTCGCAATACGTTGATTCTGCACGATCGTCATCTGAAGCCAATAATTTTTTATTAGAAATATCAGTGTTGTTGAGTCTAGTACGAATATAATTTTTCATAAAATTCAATTCGTCGTCACTGAACCTGCCGCTAATCGCCACTTGACGTGGACTATAAGCCGTTTTCAATTGATGATTTTGATGGGGCTGAACGATAACAACCATAAATCGAGTTAGATGAAAATCACTGACCAATAGGTTTTCAATTTCTCCTCGTCTCAGCCCTAAACGATAGCCAATGATCAGCAATAACAGCATGTTTTTAACAAAATTACGTCGCTCTAACGAAATCTCACTGACCATATTTTTTGACAATTCATCATATAATTTTCGGTATTCATGCGGTAATAGAATTGTTGGCCTCTTAACGCTAGACGATGAATTTAATTTAAAATCTAATTTTAAAAGTTTCCTATTTTGACACCTGTGTAAAAACCATAAGTATTTTTCGATGGACTCTCGTAAATTCGGTTGTGATTCGACTGGTGACTCATTAATCATATCCAACAGCTCAGAAATTAATTCCTCATCAGAGAATTCCTCAGGATTATCACTAGAAAATTGTATTTGAAAACGGGTTATTAAATCATTATAAACTCGTAGTATTCCTGATTTACGTTTTTTCGTACCGAATTGAGTGCTATTTTTAGCATAATAATAAACACATCGAATCACAGAAAGTTCCGCATAACTCAATGAATGATTTAATGATGATATTTCAATAAATAGATCCTCGTGGTCATTGAGGTTTTTAACAATGTTAGATATTTCAGCGGAAATTTTCGAACGTGCCTGTTTTCGTGAAATATTTGATTTAAAATCAGATTCATTGATAAATTTCTGATTATCGATTTTTCCAGACAATGATCTCAGCAAGATTTTTTCAGTGAAAAATCGATTTTTTGATCGATCGATCTGAACATTGACCATGGCTGCTGGCATTTTTGTTTTATGAAATCCGACCATTGCTGAGAGGAATTGCTTCTGATCAACAGTCGAAAAATTGTTATCGTAAGTTTTCAAAAACTCCTTGAGACAGGAAAACCAAGATTTCGATTTTTCCACAACCAAACTTTCTCTGAAATAAAAAATAAAACTCAGGGTTAAATCATCGGGAATCCAGATTGTGTCATTCGATAATCTATACCAATAAACGTCGTTATGTCGTAATAAACCCTCAATAAAACCATTTTTATATATGTGTTTTATCTGTCGTGGATCTAGTAAAACTGAATTTCTAATGAGACTGTAAATGATTACCGACGTATGAAATTTTGGATCAATATCATGAATTTTTTGATAAAATACGTTATCAAATTTTATAATTGATCGATAAACAATCTCATTATCAGGATTAATTGGAGCCGGTGGCGTCTGAATAACAGATGTTCTGTAAATTTCTCGCAGACCAACCCGACCCTCCTCGCGCCACCGCTCTACTAAATAATTGAATTGACTCTGGACATCGTCGCCGCCAGCTAATCGCTCCAAAATATCGAGCAGGTCTCGTAATTGAATTCCTGAAATGGAATCCTCAGAATCTAAATTAATATTTAATTGTGATAATGCGAATTTGGTAAATTCTAAAATTTCAGTTGGCATATTGAAACCACTCCTGGTTAATTTCTAATTCAATGATAATTTTTTCGTAGGCATTTAAAATTGATTTTTTGGCAGTGATCGGACAATGAACTGAAAAATCGTCCCAGATTGCCTCACCCATGGAATGATGATTCATGATCATCCCCGATGCCTCATAGCTGACGTCCAATGATCGCAATTTATTTTTTATATATTTCCTCATTGAGTTGATTGGTAGATTAGAAAAATTAGATAAATATTTTTCTATACTCCCAACTTTGCTATCAACGATTGAATTATTTTCATCAATAAAAAAACAAAAACTTTCAATGTTTTTATCAGCAGCCACTCGTTGAATCGATAACTCTCGAACAACTCTATAAAATTTTGATATTTGAATGGCCATTGGATGAACTGGCTGGAACCGAGCATGAGAGAATCTTGAGTTGTCTTTATCTCTAAAATATAAAATGTCACACCCTGAATCAATCTCTATCAACGGATCATTTATGCCCCGCACTGTGGTGAAAATTGACTGGGTTACAATGCATAGCAGCGTGATACTATTGTGCCAATCATTGGTAAAAACTTCAGCTTCTTGACAAGATTTTGCTAATTTTTTTAATAGTTGCGAGATATCCTGAGATCCCGGAATATATCTAGCGCTAAAAACACCTGCCTGAGGCGTACGATCATCTATTGGCAAATATCCACCACAGCGTGACATGAGAGTTTTTAGAGAAAATTTATAGCACTGATAAATCTCCTCTGATTTGATTGCAGAATAAAACCGTGGTGCGCTCGTAGACGGGATATTATGACCAAATGCAGCCTGAACAATCATTGGATCAAAATTTGTTCTCGCAATATTTATTATAGAATTTGATATCCTAGATACTGTAAATCTCGATGTGCCAATATTCAACGCCCCGAGAATATTACGAATTTTCTTATTGATGACAGCATCATCAAATTTATTTATTTTATTAATTAATCTTGTCATATCACGAACGCTCATTGCGTAATTTGGCAATTCGACATGCGTAGCGTGATATAATGGATCTCTTCTATTTTCTGTGAACACTAGTTTTTCTTGCTTTTTATATTCTGGATTAATTCTAGGAATATGAATCGAATCATTTTCAGAATCGTAATAAATTCTATCCATCGATAATTGAGCGTTCTCATTCGTTGACTTTCTAGTTATGCCTAGAATTTTAGTCACATTGAAACCATAGTTTAGGCATAATTTTAATATTCTGATCACCAACCATTCGATTTCGTCACTGTCATACCAATCCATTCCATTTCTAATTAAACTCCAAATCTCCCCGAGCTCATGGTCTGATAATTGTCGATTATCAATAGCAATAGCGGCGTTCTCACGACGCAGGCGATTCATAATATTGGTGCTGTCGCGTCCAGCTAGTCTGACCTCAACGGTTGTTGATCTAATCTCCCCAATTTGTAGGAATTGACGTTCTAGATCAAAATTTTCTAATATTTCTAAACCACTACTGTAATTTATTTTTTTCTCAAAATATTCAGCAATTCCTGGTAGAGATTCGCCATCATCAGGATCAGCTGGAATTATAATTTCCAAATGTCCGACATGATCAATTTGAACACCGTTTTTAGTGATTTCTCTTGTGATGTGCAAACCATCAATAGTTGATTTTTTCCAAGATTTTCTGCGATGGACTTTTTTTCCACTGCATACGTCTAAAAATCTTTTGGAATTCCTTAATCGTGATGGGCTTAATATCAATAAATCTAGAATTTCTGTTGCGGTTTTTCCGTCTATATCTACAACGGGCATAATTTTACAATTCCGAATTATCAATCCAAAACCATCAATGTCATGATTTTTTAAATTTTCTGCGTTGCCTGAAAATAGTCCTGTTAAAAATTCAAATTGCAACCTCTGAATATCAGATCGATCTCGATTGTCGACGTACAATGCTGCCCAGACTGGGTGCAACAATATTAAACCACGCATTCGACTATCAGCTGATTTTTGATAATCGGTATGCCAGTCGTCAAAATTCGTTGATGATTTTTTCAATTCATCAAGAAAATTTATAATTTTTTGTAAAAATTCAGTTTTATATTCTGAATTTAGCCTCTCAACATTTTCGTAAATTTGCTGAGCGCCGTTTTTTCTAGGTGGCGGGTTTATAATATTTTTTACTAAATCTGACATAAATTTTTTCTCCAATCTGAGTGTTTACAGACCAAGAGCAGCACATAGATGAGGCGAATTCTTAAAAAAAAGACGTCATTTTCCCTGCCATGCGATGGCATATTTTTCCTGTGACGCAGCTGGGACAGGAGTCAGATTTATCATTAAAATCTTCTTCATGCCCACCACGTCAGTGGTAATTAATTACCTATAGCGATGTAGGGAAACTCATGGATTTCTCGAAAAAGTTATTCCGAATATCCTGCTGTTATGGTCTATTTCAGCCATAGCAACGTTGGAATATTCATGATTTCTCGAGTGAAATTATTGAACAGCCTGTTTTGCTATGGTCATTGCACCTGTAGCAACGGAGGGACATTTCGTGGTTTCTCGAAGAAAATATCGATTCTGTTCTCGTTGCTTTGGGTCGTTTCACCTATAGCAACGTCGAGACATTTAGCGGTTTCTCGAGGGAAATCATCAGTTATGCTCTCGTTACTATCGGTCGTTTTACCTATAGCAACCTCGGGACATTCAGTGATTTCTCGAGTGAAATTATTAAACATCCGGTTTTGCTATGGTCATTGCACCTGTAGCAACGGAGGGACAGAGGTCATTTGGGATTGGATTTTTAGAAAAAACAGGTAGGCCTGAGATCTCATTGCAGACAAGAAAACCATCTGAGACTCATTCAAATTATTGATTTTATTGGATTTTTATAAATATATTTTACTGACGGACGTAATATCAGGTGGGGACAAAACTGTGGCCATGGCCACAGTTTATGGTGAGACGATTATGATTGAACAGATAAGGTAGATGGCAGTGACGGCAAGGACACAGGATCAGTTGGTAGTATTCATATATTTTTGAATAACTTTGGTGTTTGATAAACAAGTGGTGTTTCTGTTTTATAATTCCACACGCCGCTATGGTAATTTTAATTTTTTTTGCCAAGCGACTAAGGAAAGAAATGTTTTGAAGAAAATGGGTGTTTTGAAAACTAGGAGCGATTCACTACTCTACTCATTAGCTTACCTAAGTATTAAATGAGGTGATGATATCACCTCTATTTAGGTGGCCAAAATCACTGTATCACTACAAAAATCACAAGTAGACAATCAAAGGCAGTTAGTTTTCATGTGGGGAGGTTGTGCGACAGAGAGTCAGCCTATGATTCGTAAACAAACGTCTTAGTATTTGAGTTCTTTCTGTTTATTATACGTGTTTAAATAGTTCTGTTCCTTTCAAATCCAATGTTTTAAAGCAGCATTAGCATCCTTTTTAAATTTGAAAAATTTTAGTTTGTATATGTACACAGTGCCTAAATATGGAGTTTTTATTATCCCTGTTTCTCCTTTTACTGACTTGTGGCGCTTGCCTCCTATATTTTTTACACGTTCATCACCTCGAAATACCATATATTCCACAGAAGTTGTCAATCCAGACCGATAAAATATCCCACTATATCTATCATTTTCAACCTGAACTAGAAGAAATGGAAAATTAAAATATTGAGGCATAATAAATGGGAAGGAAGTTGCTATTGAAATATTATTTACTTTATAGACAGAATGTACATAAAATATTTTTCTCAAATCTGTACTATCTTGAGATTTGACTTTTACACTCTGCCCAATTAATTCCTTAATAACTCTATTCATATGAAATTTTCTAAAATATAGGAAGTATGTATAGGTAAATAGAAACCCTCCTCCCATGCCCATCGCAAAAATAAAATCAAACGATATTATTTTATACATTAAAACCTTCATATCTCGGCTTGATTATATTTATTTTTTCCAACCAGATCCGAACAAAACCAACAAGAAAGAAAATATGAAAGAGAACAGCATCAATATCATTAATATTGGAGAATAATCAATTAGAAAAAGTCCTAGTTGCGGACTCAAAAACAAACCAAAAAAGCCAAAAACGACTCTTTTAGAAGACAGCAATAATGACAACGAGTAATCATCATTCTCCTCATCATAGAATGACTCCCAAGAGATAGGATATCGAGCAATAATTGCAGATGTCATCATCAAAAAACCGAATAAAAAAATAACAAGTAGTTTTAATATATATATATAATCTGGTTCAAACATTAAATTCGACCCAATAGCTAAAGATACAGAATATTGAACCACAATACATATAACAGCAATAATAACTCTAGCTATAAACACAATTATTTCACCTACCCTTATCAACCAAACATAAAGCAGTTTCTACTGCGACTACACTTATTGAATACACTGCAATTAGATAAGAAGCTAACTTATATTTCTTTAAAAATTGTCGAACATTTGGTTTTAAGTTCTTCTTACCCAAAGCGAGTGTTCCCACAGCAGATGCTGCAAAGAATAATTGATCAGAATAATCTTTAACAACACCAACAATACAATCTATTTTTTCGAACAAACTTAAGCCCCAGTTTGAAAATTTATCAAGAAGAATTCCAATCATTAAAATTTCCTCTTCAGTAATAGAACGATCTTCTTGCGGAGAACCTGCAAGCAACAAAGCTGTAATGCTTATTTCCTTCGACTCAACATTAAGCTCCCCACCGCTCTCTCCACCACCTATCTTATACGCACCCGCCCCAGTCTGTGGATCCAAAATCACATAGCCCACCTGATTACTGCCATAAAAATTCACTGGTTGCTCATGTGCCGTAATCTCCATACCTACTGCTGCCGAGTTGCGAATTTCACTAATAATCTCAGCGGGTAATTTTAGGTTATTGACGGCTACATCGACGTTCGCAGACGTGATCGTCCAGATTTTCTGACCTTCAGCACCTGCGATCTGCAATGCCTTAACGGCACTAATCCCACGAGCAGAGTCAACGTCGGAGCTAAACATTTGCTCAGGCACTAGGTGCTCCATGGCCGACATTCTTGCACCTTGCGCTTGATTGTAGGCTAGGAACTTATCGTAGTCGTTCGACTCATCGACCTGATAATTCATCATCAGGTCTACGTCCATGGTCAGACCACCCAGTTCGACATTACGAGGGACACCGTACCAGTACTGTGGGGTCACTTTGGTTTTGAACTGGCCATAGCTTGGTGCGCGATAGGTGATCATGCCCGCGCTTTTTGACTGGATGCTATCCTGTAAATTATTCAGCGCCATATAGCTAAGTATGGTGGCGTAGAGAGTATTTCCAACTAGCCCTTGCTTAGTGAGAGCATCATAGTTCTCTGTTTCGATATTTTCCTGGGTCGCTTCAAGGTTCTGTTTTAGCTTTTCGGCTTGCTCTGGCGCAATCCCTTGGAGGTCGAGGGCGTAGGCTTGATATTCACCTGCAATCGGCTCATTGCGACTCATACGCCAGCCCCGGTTTGGCTCCCAATAACCAGTATCTGTAATTAACTCAGTACCCATGGACATTGCTGTTGTTGTTGCAACAACTTCATCACCAATTTTGAATTCACCAATAAGATTAATCAGATAACCCGGCAAGGTATTTGGAATATCTTCGGGATTAATCTCACCATTTTCATCAGGTTCTGGTAGTTTACTAACAATTACCGCTTCGTCATCTTCAGTTGCTGGAGAATAGGATAACGAAAGTGCTTTGCCCGCCAGCTCAACCGTAGGTTTAGAAACACTAAAATAAGTGCCATTAGTCCTTCCATAATAACTACCTGATAGTTCAAACTTAAACTTCCAGCGCTGACTATCCTTTAGGCTCGCGGAAGTAAGCTTTCGTGTTACAAGATTGTATGGCAGAGAGGCAGCCAATGATTCATAAACGACCGCCTTAATGTCTGAAGCTCCAAGAACTTCACCGACAGTTGCTTGTGGGTTCTGGTTGGTGATGTAGTCCTCAAGTTGAGTCTGGTACGCCGTTAACGCATCTTCTATATTCTGTTGTGGTAGGTTCTGCACCCAACCTTCGTCTTCATTAATGGTGGTGTTCTGCTCAATAGACGTTACCAATGATTCAGCATCAAAAGGCACCTGCTCGGCAAGGTTTAAACCTTCTTTGTAATCGTATTGCTTGAAACTTGCGTCCATCGGTATCCAGCTGTCGCCAGTTTTATGCTTTGCACCACGGCTTGGGAAATAGTCAATCCAAGCTTCGACCCATACATGTTCAAGAAGGAAATGACTTATCTTGCCTCCAGATACTAAGCCCTTTGCAGGAATGCCTCCCTGCCCGATTAAGTTGCCAGCAGCTTCTGGTGTTTTGGCGTTGCCTACCCAGTTCATTACTTTATCTGCGGGCATCTTAACAGAGCCAAAAGCATAGCGGGCAGGTATGTTGGAAGCTCGCAGCAAGGCAATTAAGAGACTCGCTGTATCAAAGGCATTGCCGCGCTGATACTCAAGTGTATAGTCTGCTCCCTGTATCGACCCGTAGCTTGGAATAAATTCAATGTTATTTCGCACCCACTGGTAAATCTCAACTGGATCGTGGTTCAGCTCTTCGGCTTTTGCGGTAATAGCTTCGCTGATTTGTGCATCAATGGTTGCATTAAGATGCTCCTGATTAGGACCACCGGGGTTGCCCAACATATCTGGAGTAATAATATTTGATGCCAGCTGTACGCCTTGCTCATACAATGGCAGACCATAGCGGCTGCTTAGGTCGTTGGCCGTACTTGCAGGCTCCGGTGTCGTTTTAGGGTCAGGGGTCCCCCATGGCAGATTATTCGGATCGAAGTGATCACGAGCTTTCTTTGTTGTGAAGCTTTCCAGAATATTATTCAGTGTTTCTGCGTACTCAGCCTGCTCTTCGAGTGACTGATCAGTAGAAACCAAGCTCTCTAAGTTTGTAGTGACTTCAGCGTATCTGCTCAGGATTTTTTCACGAGTCTCTAGGTGTCGCTGCATAATTTTTTCTGGCAGCTGTTTTTCCTGTAACCAAGTTTGTTCCGCATCAAGAGAGTCAATAACCCCTTCTCTTAGGCTTTGAAGACGCTGCTGAAATTTTTCTCCAACGTCATCCTGAATCGCGTCTTCTCCAAGCCCAATAATGCCCATAACTTGAGCAACAAATCCCGAGCTATCATTAATTCTCTGATTTATTTTTTGTTTTCTTTCTTCAATGTGACTTTGAAGATTACCAAGAACCTTATGTAACTCAGCATTCTCAATATCCCAACGTCGCTCTTCTTCTTGCTGCTTTTGATTTTCTACCTCGATAGCAACCGCCCATGATGGCCAGATGACCGCGTTAAGCAACACGATAAGGACCAATCGTGCAATATGGCGTAATAAGGGTGTACTACGAACGCCCGTCTCTATCTGCTGTCCATCAGTCATCAGCATTGCGTTATTTCCGTGTGTCATTTTTAAACTTCCTTATTGATCAAGTGCCAGCAGACGACCTGTGGTTTCTATGTGACTGTATAAAGACTTACGCGCAGATATGACTTCTGGCTCGTCGCCTACTAACAATAAATCTGCTGTTATTAAAAATAGTCCCTGAGCCTCGTTATAATATCCAGCTTCAAAAGCAGAGCGAGCCAGTTTGAATTTGAGCCATGCAGACCTGT
Organism: Thalassolituus sp.; assembly: GCA_029212275.1. Classification (GTDB taxonomy): domain Bacteria; phylum Pseudomonadota; class Gammaproteobacteria; order Pseudomonadales; family Oceanobacteraceae; genus Thalassolituus. The sequence continues at coordinate 17,701 of JARGOI010000003.1, read as the reverse complement.
AACTAACACGATACCAGTACTGCCACGCCAGGTTATCCAGCTCTCCTTGGGTGCTATCCAGTGATGGTCTAGACTGTGTGAATAATTCAATCGATGCGTCCGCTTGAACTGTTCTTTGGTCACCATCAATAGTAATGGTCTCTAAGATCAATTGCTGCACTGGCTGTTCAGACAATTCAACATATACCTTCTGCTTACGTACTTCTTGCTCTGCCATTTCAAAGTTTGTTGAAAGCGTATTTCCTTCTTCAACAAAATCTTCTGCATCTACAACGCTCGCGCCACCACTACTCGTCAATGTGCTTGTAACTTGAACAGCTCCCCGGTTATTGACCCATTCAATATCCACTGGGACAACAGAGAACGGATACGCACCTTCATTAAATTCATGTTGAATCCATTCCAACGAATCAAGAAGAAGAGTGGAGTATGCTCCTGCAACTCCCTCTGACGTAGCCTCTAAAAGCAAGTCGAAACCAAAGAATAAACTCTTGCCATCACCGTATTCGTATTGCGTGATGGCCTTACGTTTAAAGTCAAAAATGTCGCCGATTACAAAACTATGCTGATCTAGCCACGTCCAGCCTTCACTCTGGTCTGCCGCAAGCGTGTACTCACCAATAAGAGATGCTCCATCCAGCCAAATACCCTGAACTCTGTCCTCATAAACTAATGGCAACTGTTGTTCGCCAGTAACAGATGACTCATTCAAATTCAGTTCTCTCGCCCAAGGGTGGTGGCCAACCACATCCATCCCAAGGGCAGGTTCCAGCCAATGATTACGTTTATCATATGCACCAGCGACAATCAGACCTTTACCAGCAACGACAGCTTCACGAATTTCTTTCTGTACTTTCCAGTGAAGCTGAGGACGCTCAGACATTATTAAGTAGCTACCGTAATCCCCTGTACGGTGTTCATACGCAAAGTCCTCAGCTGTATGAACCAAGGTATACCCCCAGCCTGCGTCATCAAGTAGGCCTTTAATAAAATCATTCTGTATATTCAGATTGGGAGCGCCAGTAGGACCATATGGATCAATCTCACGGAGGTCCTCTTCATTTCGCCATATATTCCAATCAAGAAGTGTGAGGTCTTCATACACCTCACCAATTGTAAGAGGACGATCACAACTGCTATCTATAGACCATGACTTTTCTACAGACGTAAACCAACTCTTTTTGACTTCTACCTGAACTTGGTAATGATGGTGGGGTATCCCACCTGGCTTCGTAAGTACGAACTCCAACTCTCCTGAGGCTGATGCTTTAACAGCAAGATCCGGCTCAGAAGGAGTACCGTAGCTTTGATTAATATCAACATCGAACACTGAAACTACTTCTGTATCAAATACAACGCCGTCTTCATTCAATAAACGTACGGTAATCTGATTGCTGATAGATAGCTCTGCGCCAAATTTGGCAGCAACGTGAATGTCTTCTAAAGCAGAACATTGGCGAGGGGCATCGGTAAGAACCAATACCCGATTTGTTGTACCAATAGATATATCTGAATTAACCTTAGGTGATAACACTTCAAATATCGTATTAGCTATTACTTGCCACGTACCACCAAAATTTGCTTCAAAAACGCAAATATAGCCACCATATGGTTTACCCGTTGCTTCAAATTGCATTTGCAGCTGTTTATTTTCAGAAGGTGATAGGGGTAGCGTGGTTTCCTCTCGCAAAACCAGTTGCTCACTTTCCACATTTAATATGCTAGTTGCTATCTGTAGGCTATCAAATCCAGCATTGCCTCGATTTAGCAAGTCAAAATGACACTGATTGGTACCGTTATGAAAGATACGATCATTAGTAGCCGTCACACTCCCAAGTAAATCTTGAATTTCTCGACGAAGAACTTTAAATTGAGTAATGCTTTCACTCAAACTGTTACCAGATGCGGAATCCTTAGCCGTCCAAGTCACCTGATATTGGCCTTCTATAGCACCAGACAATGGCAGGTAGAAATTAAATTGTTGTATCGTCGATGGCGATAACGAATTAACAATCCTATTTTCTGTAAAAATCACATTACTCTGCGGATCAGATACCTTCATTTCCGCCACGAAAGAGTCCAATGAGGCATTAACAGCAACATTCTGAACTTGACCAATAATCAAAGCGCTGTCCCAAGAAGTATAAACAGGCTTATCAGTGCTAACGAATGTATTAACTGCAGCAGCAGGTGCGGAAATTGTAATTTGGGTTATTTGCTCTGATAAAGGCCTCCCCTCTAAATCAAACAATTCAGCTTTAATTATATAGTCGCCTACAAAAGTTGTACCTGTGTTCCATTTATCATTAACTGTTCTATTAGTATCAGCAGGCACATCGATAACTGAAAATGGTGATAAAGTTGCCAGTGGATTTTCATAACCAGATGGAATGATACTAATAACTACGTCGCCCGAAGCCATAGTTGAACCTGTATTACTGATTATGGCAGTAATAGTCACATCTTCATTTGCCTGATAAATTGCTTTGTCAGAAGATACCTGAACTAGCTGTAGTTCACTTCTAGCAGTAATTTCTGGAATCTTTAAGTCAACACGCAATCGCTCATCAGTGAAGGAATTATCAAATTCGATATAGGCATTAGTGGCAGCCGCTCGAACTTCATTCAACTCCATGTCGAATAACTCAAGATCAAATTTAATATCACGTCCGCTATCAGTCACTCCATCAATTGACCAAACATATTCCGTATTGTTTAAAGTATCTTGGATTATTTCACTAGGGGAAATTGAAAAAGCTTCGGGGAGAACGTTTTCAGAAAATGTGAGACGTAAATCCACATTAATACCACCCAAACGATCCAAGGCTTTTGGCATGTATGCCATAATTAAACTAGTAGCTGCCAAACGGGTGCCGAGGCCGTTATTAGAGTTGTACCAAGACCCATCTGAACTTTGTTTGTTCAGTAAATGTTGTATGGTATTGCGAACGGCAGGGTCGTCAGGAGAAGGATTTGTACCGTCAACTGCAATACCCACTAAAGCAGTTATTAAGGCATCGCTGCTCTGACCATTATATCTTCCCCACCCACCATCAGAATTCTGACGCTGGCGGAGCAAATCATCAATAAAAATGATTGCGGCATCAATATCTGCAAGAAGAACAGGATCATCAATTAACTCTCTAACTACTGTCATTCCCTGTAACCTCATAGCTAATACAGAATTATCTCTATCTTGAGAACGAGAGCTGCTCTCGAAATAATTAGCCATTCGGGGAATTTCAGCTTTTAAGCTATTCAATAAACTAACATCAAGTTGAATATAAGTTATTTTATTTAATCGGCCTTCTGATCTATCAACAACATAAGAGTTACCATTATAAGTATCAAAACCACGATAGATTTTTCCAGAAGAAACCCTCTCTGCCGAACCACCTTCAGTAATACGATACATACCAGCTGGTGTATTATATTTTGATAAACTCGCTACAATTAAGTCACCATTAACATCTAGACCTATCCTCGATGGGCGATATGCAAGACTACCTGCATATAGTTCAACACTATCATCAGAAGCAATACGTACTACACTATAACGATCTGAACTTGATACAAATAAGTTATTGTCTTTATCAAAAACGAGGCCTTCAGGGTTAGCGAATAATCCGGATTGAATTTTTCTTTGTATATTACCTTCTGTATCAAAAACTAATATCTGATCCCCTTGCTGATCCGATACATAAAGCAAGCCATCTTTTCCAATCTCAATATCACGCATTATTCCACTTTGAGAGTAAAGCACTTCCCAACTTAAATCGGTATTAACTTTTAACAATTGTCGATTATCGCCGACTACATATAAAACACCATCCCCCCCCCTGGCAAGCCCAGTAATACCATACGGAAGCCCTGAAATATATGTGGATATTTCTCCCGTTTCGATATTAACTCGATCAATATCACCTGAATATTTAATTACAAATATTTCACCATTATCCGAAATTTTAATATCTCGTATATCACCGGAACCGATGCTGACGGAGGTCTCAAATTGAAGTTCAGTTAAAGTAGATATATCAATATCTTCGGCTGATTTTATTAAATCTACATACCCGTGAGCAATAATAGAAGTTATAGAAGTATTACCATTCCACCAACCTGGAGAGGTTCTTTCGGACCTCCAGTATGTACTATTCCCCGAAGTGAGTTTACGACTATATAGATATTTCGCGGCTTTATATTTTGTTCTGAAAGAAAATTCCTTATTTGGAAAAGAGGACATAGCCCACAGACCCAAGCCCGTCTGCACAATCGGCCACTGAGGGTGTCTATCCATTAATTCACCTTGCTTTTGCTGACTACTAGCAATGGAATTAAACATAGCAATTGTTGATATCTTACCGATATTTGCTTTATCTAATGATGAAGACAGGCCAAAACTGCTCTGCGTCTGAATATGACAACCTAAACATCGATTGCGTGAAATCCAAGCTTCACCTTCTTTAGTAACATAATTGCCACCTCGCTGAACAGAGTCCTTAACTAAATCAAACAAAGGATCTGTACTAGACCCTGTTCGAGTATCCACACCTTGAAGTGACACTTGTGCCTGAACCGTTTTAGTACCCTCAGAAACGATAGCTGGATTAACAGTAAACTCACCACGAGCTATGTCACCAACATATAGTCCTCCAGTAACCTGACCACTAATATTTAAATCTAGAGGCCTAATCGTAACTATTAACTCGCCCGTTTGTGTTGGTATCCAGCTACCAAAATCAAGTGTCGTATTTTGACCAACTTCTAGACCAGGTAAAAATAAAGTATCGGTATATATTAATTCGTTCGTTTCACCATTAATTATTTCAAGTTCCATATCATGCGCATTAAATGGAACATTGCCTGCATTTCGAACTATTGCATTTAAACCAACAGGGGTAGTGGCTCCAGCTTGCGTTAATGGAGGTGTTAAATCAAGAATACCTGTAATTTCTGACGTACTAACCAAGATAACAGAACCACTTCCTTCGGCGATTATCTTACCTCTTGGTTGTGAAGCTAAAATACTACCAGGCTCGACAGCCCTGAGAACAACTTGATATAGCTGCGGTGGAAATTGCGCAGTATCCCAAGGTATCGTTAACCTCTTTTTTTCTTCTGCGTTAAATTCAAACTCACTAGTTATTATATTTCCATTAAATTCAGAGAAGGGGGAAATAACGGCCACAGAAGCACCATTATTATCAAAAACCTCTGCTATTAATAGAACGTTTTGTACAACTTGAGTCAGATTAACTACTTCTGCTGATATTTCAGCTGTAGTATTAGCTGGCCAATCACTAGGCGAATTTATCGATAAAATTTGAATTCTATCTGATGCAATAGGCTCTAGTTCAATATCTAACAAATAATTCCCTACTTCAGCAAACTGGATAGATCGTGTAATACGTCCGTAACCTGGAGCGGAAATATTCAGATCAAACATTAGTGCGTTGATATCATTAAATTCATATAAACCATTAATATCAGACGAAGTACTATTCCCTGTATCCGCTATAGAAATATTTACGTTAGATACAATTTCCCCCGTAATAGAATTTGTCACCACACCTGATAATTGCGATGAATTTTGATCTGAGTTTTCTGGTATTGGAGAAACATTCAGTACTACCTGAATATCACCAAAGGATGAGGCCTGAATATTATACTGACCAGGTGAATAACCTTCAGCAGTAACACTCAATTGAAATGATAATACTTCAATGCCATTTATTTGAAAACTTCCATTTTCAGATGAAATAACTGACTGACCATCAATACTAAGTACCACCTGAGCATCTGATATCGGTTTACCGGTAATTCCATCTAGAACCATCCCAGATACATCAATATCTATGGGGGCTTCAGATTCAGTTTCCGTATACATAACAAATGTACCTAAATCACCTGAAGCTCCAGAGATTATTTCAACACTATATTGTTGGGTTACATATCCTTGAGCTAACAAACTTACCTGATATGAACCAAGAGGCACCGCTTGCAAAACAAATGTACCGTCAGAATTTGAAGAAACAGATAAAGAATTATTAAGACTAAAAGTAGCACCTGATATAGGAGAGTTAGTAGTACCATCGATTATCGTCCCAACTATATCAAGAGGATCATCGTTACTAGAGGAATTCTCCCTTCGCATGCCCTGTCTTAACTCCGTAATTTTACCTGCAACGATAGTTGCACTACCGTTAAGACTCACATAACCATCTTTCTGAATTGTAAAAGAACCGGCATCAGAATCTACGACTGTAATTTCAAAATCACCGTCTGTATTAGTAAAACTGGAATAAAAATTTGTGCCATTAAGAGTTACAAGAGCAGAATTTAAAGGCTCAAGAGTTACTGCATCAAATATTTGTCCTCTAAAGATTCCATTAGAAATCTCAACATTAAGAATTAAAGTGCCTGCAGCAGTTACTTGGCCTTCTTTGACATTCACAACACTGCTTGCACTATCGAAACCTGGTTTACTTGCTTGCAGAGTATAGGAACCTTCGAGAATGTTAGGAATGAAAAAATATCCATCAGAATTGGATATAACTGATAAGCCTTCGATTTCAATAATCTTGATATCAACACCGATTAAAGGTTCAGATGAACCAGCTTTGTATACAAATCCACTTATTCCACCAAATTGAACTTCTTCACCAAGACTTCTACGAGCCTCCCTTGCATTTATAGATTGTATTGCCAATGCTGTAGTAAAAGAATCTTGATCCCAACTTCCGTTATCACTTTGTGAATCGACTAGAACATTCAGCTTATCGTCAATCAAATTAGGATTTGACAAAACAGGAATCAATGCCAAAGCAGACATTGCTGTTAAAAAATTTTCTCCCCATGCCTTTTCTACTGATGACTGCGAAAAAAGAAATCTCTGTCCATCCGATAACAGGCTAGGTACGTCTGAATATATTTCCTCAAAGGGCTTCAACGCCAGCATCACAATTGCTGTCACGTAAGGCAATGATTCATAAGAAAGTCCCCAGCCTCCATCTGAATTCTGATGATTAATCAAATAGGATATTGCCCCCATACTGAAGGAGCCATTTCGCTGATTTAATTGATTCAGTGCAATGAGGGAAAAACCTGTGTCAAGAGAAGTACTACCATAATCTTCTCTATAGCCAAAACCACCATCTTCATTTTTCATAGCATATAATGCGGCAAGTAAATTTTTCCCGTCTGCCGTTGATTGAATACCTAAAGAAGCTGCTTTGGCTATATACTCAGCTGTTATTTCTTCTGGATTTTTCACGTAATTTATAGCAGAGCTACGATCAAAACTGCCAAGATTTTTATTATCTTGAAAACTCAACAAAGCCTCTAGAGTAGACTGGTATTCAGTAGCTTTTGAGAATTCACTGTCAACAATGCGTCCATCTATTTGCTGCTGACCTAACCAAGCAGCAGCTTGATCAGAATTACCTGAAAGATATGCGAAGGATTTTATCGGGGATGTAAAGCATAATAGGCAAAAAAATGCCAAAGCAAATTTCTTCAACGATTCCATGTCATTTCCTTTAAAGATGCCTTGTTTTATAAAGACAAATATTCCGTAATATTATAAATTTCGGCAAAGATACCATAGATAAACATTGATCCAAACCCCCTAAATATGAATTTTTAATATTCAACCTTCTTCTGAAAGTGAGCAGACCTAATTTACCAACTGAATCGTCACTGATTTTCTATACACCCACTGTCTTCAAAAGTAGTTCTTTTAATAGTTGCCTGTATTTCAAGTTACACGCTCAAACTGAAATAATTCAGCCTTTGCGACTGAGATGTCACTTCATCGAAAATTGATTGACTCACCTACACTGGAAAGTCTTCGGGCTAGTTTACTTTAAGCCGAGCTAATACTCCCTTCGACATCCTAACGATTTCATTCATCAGCTCCATTGCTCGCTTAGTCGAATACCCAATCTGCTCGGCTGAGGTGATAAAGTGCCGAGGTTTTATTTTTGCTCAATGATAGTGACGATTTTTGCCTTTAGCGACATCGCCATTTTTCTTTTTTAGCAGGTAAGCTGCCTAGGGCCATTAACGGATAAGTAGAAATAACATCATAAATGGGCGCCATGCGATAAGCAGAATCCTGTTCTAGAAACACACTGAAATTCTTTGCATGGCCGTTTATCGCGGATAATAGCCAGTAGAACATCTGAACTTTGAAAAATAGCTCTCTGTCGCCGTTGAGGCTTACGATCCTTACAGCAGTTTCATGTCTTCTTGAATGCTTGGCCCACCGTGATTTTCATACTTAAGTGCTGGCGAAACCACAGTGCTTGGCAAAAGTCTTCCTGAGGAAGGCGCATTAACGATTACCTATCTGACGACCAACGTTGATCAAAGCGCTCTTCGATCAGCGCTTTTTGAGTGCCGAACTGTGCCAATTGAGCGTGCGGTACCGGCACTCCATATTCCTTCAATATTTGCAGACACAGCAATTCGTTTTCACCACTCAGGCGCAAATCGATATTACGAGGTTCTAAGAATCGGATGGGTAATTTGAATATATGACTGGTCGGTGTACTTCCTAATGGTCTTTGCCAACTGCCCTGATGCCAAAGTAGTGCTGTCTTCTCTCGGGCATCAGCCAGTGAGATACGGAAGTCATGGTCATCATCCATGCCGAGAGTTGCCTGCTGGTAACCTGATAGTAGATGTTCAATATCGGAGTCGGTTAGCGGGTCAGATATCACCTGTTTTACATCGGAAATAGTTTTGCCCAAAGGATAAAGCTGAATAGCGCCAACACAATCGCGCCCTACCGCGGCCAACAAATCAAACGGATGACTATTAGCGACACAAAATTTCGACTGTATTCTCGTTTGAATGGATTCCGAATCAGGTAACAAGCTTTCAAAGAAGTTAAGAATACACAAAAAAACTTATCAATGAGCGCTAATACTCATAGAAAACTCATAGAAAACTCATAGAAAACTCATAACCGCGCAACATGACTCAGTCTGATGGACTTCCACCGTTTTTTCCGGACTGTTTCAGGCTCTGCGCCAGTTGTTCGATCTCTTTCAGATCATCGACATCGGCGTCTAATCGCTCTTGCTGTTTTCGCCGACTATCAAACTCTTCATAGCGTTTATGTACCAATGCTTCCATCTGCTCACGACTAACCTTGCCTGCGCCGCCAAGAATTGGCTGATCATTAAAATCAAGCATTTTATCCAGGTTGTTACGCCAAAAATTCAGTGTCAGATCCTGCCGCTGTTTCACCCTGAGTTCGGCCTGTTCGAGGAAAATCACCACAAGGCGATTCAAGGTATCTATCTCATCCGTGCTGAGGTAATTCTTCGCGATGATTACATCCTGCTTACGAACCCTTGGCCCTTTCCAGCTAGTCAGTGACATATTTGGCTGTGACGAATTAGCACGGTCGACCACCAACTCGGCGGCAGTATTGCCTGTTACGGCGTAGATCAACTTGTTCTGCACTTCGGCAAAGAAGAGGTGAGAGGCCTGGTCGTTGGCCTGATAATCGGAGCTCAGTGTAAACAGGTCTCTGACCTTCTGATAAAAGCGTTTTTCCGAAGCGCGTATATCACGGATGCGTTCGAGCAGCTCATCGAAGTAGTCCCACTCACCGGGGTTCTTCAGACGCTCGTCATCCATCACAAAGCCCTTGAGCAAGAACTCCTTGAGATGAGTACTTGCCCACTGGCGGAACTGCACGCCACGGTACGAGCGCACGCGATAGCCAATCGCCAGAATCAGATCCAGATTGTACTGCTGAGTGCGATAATTCTTACCGTCAGAGGCAGTTGTCAAGGATTCCTTGACAACTGAATCTCTGGAAAGCTCATCATCTTCGAAGATGTTCTTTGCATGTAGCGACACATTCTGTTTGGTGGTCTGAAACAATTCAGCAATCTCAAGCTGGCTCAGCCAGACCGAACCTTCATCCACACGAAGATGCAAGCGAGTCTGGCCATCCTCTGACCGATATAAAATCAATTCGCTCATGGTTTCTACGCTCCTTTTTTCCAATGCCATCTTGCCAAATATGTCACCCAGAAGGTAGCTATGCGTGGATATGTATACTGGCCACTCACTTTACTACCTAGCAAATGTCAGCGATTACTTACATTCATAGTTCAAGAGGGCAAAGCCAAATAATCTAGCTTCCTAGATACCCACTTTCTTCAAAAATAGTGCTTTTAGTATTTCTTGTATTTCAAGTCACTCACTCAAACTGAAATAGTTAAACGCAACCGTGAGTTCAGCCATTGATTACCACTCCTTATCCCATTGAGTTTTATCTGCAGGATCACCGCGCTCAGTTATGTGCAACTCAAGTTCTAGGGAGGCCAGTAGCTTGAATAAGGTGTCTAAACGACTTCCATCTAGATGATTCTCAAATGCCGAAACGGTTGCTTGCTTAGTGCCTATTTTATCGGCCGTTGCTGCCTGCGAGAGCTGTTACTTTTTTCTAGCCTGCTTCATCGCCCTAGAGAGTAGTTCGGTTGAGGTGACTTTCATTTGGTTTATCCGCTTCTAGGGACAGAATCAAATTATACCCCGAAGAGGATAAAAATAATTTAGTCGTCCAGAGAGGATCAAATATCTACGAAGCGACCTACGTATTCAAACGCTATATTGCTTTAAAATTCAACATAGCGTCATTAGACGCTCAAGGAACATTCACTAATAATGAACATTCACTAATAATGAACATTCATTATGATTGAACACCCTTGAATAGGGCCAGAACAGCAACGAATAGTCGCTACTCTGATTGCTCTGGCTTTGCCGCTCAATTACTACACTGTTAATTGACCATGTTTATCTGTCGCCAAAACGATCGTAAATATCGGCAGAAGTCAAAAATACTGAAAACCCGATTCAACTTTTCTGACCCTGCACTATGTAAGGTTGCATTAAGTTACATAGTGGACGGTGATAAAACACCAAAAAAGTGCTTATACATCAATAAAAACTAGTTTAAGGTCGAAATCAATCCGCCATTAGGAGGCATAGATTTCAGATTCGAATTGTTTTTATCCTCATATTTTGAACTAAAAACCCTGTCGAAACATGGCAGTACCCAACCCTTTCTCAACGTCGTCCTTTGCTAAGGTTGATCCACTTAGCCTTCATTTCCTTATTACTTACTGAGCAGTTATAGCCATCCTCAAAGCTTGCCTGAATATTATCCCCATTCTGCATTGCTGCGATCAAAAGAGATTTGTAAGAAGACAAAACCTCGCTAGCATCACCAACAGCCGCAAGTCTTTTCAAACCACTTGTATTGGTCCAATACAAACTACCATCTTCCATTACCTGTATTCCCTGAACCTGCTCAATCGGGCACATAACGTTAGCAACCGCAGATTGTGATGAAATAGCCAAGGCAAAAATTAAAAAACCTACTCTCATAGTTAATGTCCCAAAAAATAGTGATTGATCAATGATGCTTTCTATAAAATATATGGTTAACCCTATTCTAAAATAGAAAAACCCACAAAAGGAGAATCGGTCGCTGTGCAGCCGATTGTTAGGCCTTTTTTTTAGCAGAAGGCCCCAACAGTTGGGCACAGATGCTGTGCCACACAACTGCATCCATAACCAAAGCCGCTTCTGGTGAAATTTTGTCAGTAAGCGAAGGATGAGGAGCAAAGCCATATACCTGACCTGGTTCCCGAACCAATCCACGATTTTGGAGTTCCCAAACCACTTCTGGCATTAAGTTCGATTCTTGCCACTTTTTTGAGTTCATGCATTCACCAAAGGCTTGCTGAGACTCGGCAACCTCATGCACTGCCCCTCCAAAACATCGAGCACCTTGACGAAGCCATCTGGTTGAAGAAAATAAATGCCTCCAAAAGCCGACAATCCAATTGGCTGAATCTTGCCGCTTACAAGCGAAGCCCACTGCTCAAGCAATTGGCCATAATCAATTTCAGGCTCCTGTAGAAATATCTCGCTCCAGCTAATACTCACATCTACCTCGCTTTGAGTGCCTAACGCCGCCAGCATGCGCGCGTCATTTGCCTGGATTGTCTGGCCTTGTTAAAAATTTTCAAATTTACTCTTAAAAACCAGTGTTGATATATGAGTGCCGATTATAATACCAAGACCAAAGAATACTGGCATCAGTGAATCAAGAATATACTGATTTACCTGAAATAATGTTAGTACTGCTGTCGGCATTGAGGTCATTAACATCCACCAACCACCAAAATGGAAAAACTGAAGTGGCTGACTGAAATTGAAAGGATTCTGATGCCAAGATGGCCTAGTCCAATACTTTTCCGATGACTTATCGAAATACCGAATCACAGATACAAACTGGAGAAATACAATTCCGAAAATAAACGGTATGGCAAGCATTGACAAAGTAATTGGTGGTTGAGCGTGGGCATGTAGCGGCCCTCCAGCTATTGATAGCAATACACTGGCGACAATTAGCACCAACCTTATATATAGCCAGTTGAATCGTGCGGTTATTTTAGATATGTATTCGCCTACACTTTCTTTAGCGATATCGTATTTAACTTTTAGCTTTATGAGTAAGTTCATAGTTCGATTTTTAACGCCCGGCTAACCGCGCAAATGTTTGATGGCGGCTTTTTTGCGTTTCTTTGCATAAAAGGTGACAGCGAATATTTGTCCGTTTGAGCCGTTTGTTATGCATTATTTCTTGTGCCATGTTCGCTCTGGTTTCTGAGCTAGCTGCCATTCTATATAGTCTTCAGGCGGTCTATCAATATCTACAACATGTTCGAATGAAAACGGTATCTCTGCGCCAAAACGTAGGTAAACATCATCTTGATCTCTTTCAATGCAAGCTGGCTGAAAATCAAGAATACCAATATATTGAGATCCTATAATTTCGGAAACGATCACATAACCACGCTCACCTTCGATGATTATTTCGCCGTCGTCATTTTCGCATTCGATTTCTAGAATGACTTTCGCTGCGTCCCCTACCTTGAGTGATTTTCTTTTTTCAAGTTCGGGTATCCAGAAAGATACTGGGTTTTTCCTGTGAGATTCCTCTCCGTTTCTCAGTTGCCAATAGTCATCTTTAAAATTGGCTAATTGCATAATCTCTCCTTGAATAAATAACGCTTAGCACAACGGCGGAATAATTTGGCGGGGCTTTTTGTTATGTGAATGCTGCTCTTTAAAATTAATATTAAGTGTTGATTTAACATCAGCCAAGCAACCTTGGTCCTAAAATCGAGAACCTAAGGAAAATAACCGTAATTGCTAACAATATAAAACCTATGATCACTTGCCAGTACTGTCCAGAATTTTGTTCCTTGCAATACCAACGACCCAAAGCATATATCTTTTTACGATACATTCCATAAATTATCGAAGCGAGATAAACAACAATACCAATGTCACAAGTTATAAGCACAAAGGCTGGTAAACTAGATTCATCCATTTCAAACCTGCTATTTTCTCATAAGATACTGGTATACACATAACGCTCGGCTTTGGGGCGCGTGCTTTTTACGCGTCCCGCCGCGCTTTCCATCGGCAACAACAGCCGCTTGTTAGCGACCACAGAGCGCGCCACGACACCTTAGTAAGTTAAAATCGTAAACAGCTGAATGTCCAGGATCGCCTTTTGGCTCTGGAACTCCATAAGCAATAAAAAAAGTAGCTGAATTTCCGCCGAACAAGCCTGAAGGATATGTAAAATTCTTCAGCACAACATAAGCGTTGCGCAAAGAAGGGCGAGCTGACTTCGGAATGCCCTGCCCAGCGATCGGTGGCACATCTTGTTTTGGAGTATTTGCAGCGACCTCTTCAACCCACTTATCTGCGTCCGACAACATGGCGGGGCGAATAAGTCCTTTGGCAACAGCGTCATCCAATCCATCCTTGCCAGCAAGTGGCGCATTTTTATCTCGAAAAGAGCCCGGTGAACTATTTGAAGACGTAAGCAATCTATCAGCCCCCGATAGAGGCTCTCCAACAACTATTTTTCCGGTTTTATCACCGGGATATAGAAGTTGCACAGGTTTTCCGAACAGTTTCCGAGACATTGGGTTGAGTGATGCATTGTTGCCCTTTCCTATATAGAAATATCCACATGGTCCTCTGTTTTCATGAGAACTAATAAGTACCGGGGTGTCACTTTGCAGCCCAGCTACTATCTGCCTGTGGTAACCAGATGCCAACACCGCAAGAATCTCGGTTCCATCGCTCCAACCGAGGTTCCATATCGTTGGCTCATAAGCTCCCAATATCAAGATAACCGGTCGGTCTTGGCTATTTACAGCAATATCAAACTGCGTTGCGGCATGACCACTCTGATCAATTTGAAAGCCAGCATCTCGACCAGAATAGGCTCCTGCCGCATAGATGACGGCAGTGTCCGGAACATGCAAGCCTTCGAACTTACATTCAGGCACTGTGGCGCGATCTTGTGTCGATTTTGGCGGAATCTCAAAATCAAAATCTTTTAACTCCTCCGCCGACACTTGTCCGTAAAGAATTGCGGATACCAGGAACATGATTACCTTCATAAGACCCTCATATTTTAGTCACTAACGCCTTTATTTTGGCTTGGATGAAGTCGCATATTTTTGGCTTTTTTGCAAAAATGGTGACAATTTACCCAAATCCGCTTGCTGGCGATTGTTAGCCGATTTGGAGATCATAAATATTGCCTCATTTTCCTGCCGCCAACTGGAACTAACCCATTTTTATGATAGAACAACAACGTACGTTCAAACTCTGGTAATGGTGGAGTACATAACTCAATGCAAGACCAGCCATTATTGCGACCATAATCTTTTATTTGCGAAAGTAATGATTCACCAACACCAGATGATCTAAATTCTGGATCAACGTAAAACTCAGGAATGATGCCAACCTTGCCTCCTGCATAAAGCGCGTATGATTCAGTGAATGTAGAAACAGCTATTGGTTTGTTGGAAAAGTATCCAATAATTGCCCCATAATTTTTGTCATGAATTAAGTCACGACACCTTTTTATTGTACCTGGCAAGTCAATGTCAAAATGTTTTGCATTGGTTTTTGTGCAAATCTCTTCAGTGAGTTTTATGACAAGATCACCAATTATTTCAGCGTCCTTTTCAGTTGCAATTTTGAAGATGATATTCATGCAATGACCTTTTGGCTAACGCCCGACTCACGCGCCGGTTTGGAGCTGCGAAGAAGCGGAAAACTGGTCGCCGTGCAGCTGATCGTTAAAGCATTTTCGCAGAGTGGTAAGGAGCATGGCCTCTTTCTCAGGAGTGCCAAACCCTGCGTCTGTTGGATACTGTGACCACTCTTCGGTCTTCGAGTACCCCCGACGCAGATAGAATTCCACGAGCTCTACACGGGCGGCGATAACCACCAATACGCCAACCTGCGCATTAAATTTCTGAACCGCACTCTCTTCCGCATGAGCCAGAAGCAGCTTACCGATGCCGGAGGTTTGGAGCGAAGGATCAACCGCAAGCATTCCGATATGTGCAACTCGATCACTTACCTCAACCTGTACACAACCGACTAGACCTCGCTCGTTGTTGCCTACCAAGACAGTGCCGGACTGGATAGCTTTGGCTACCTTGCCCTGGTCTACTCGATCTCCGCTGACCAAGGCTGATTCATGTGTCCAACCTTCCGACCCAGCTTCTGGACGATAAGCCCGATTTACCAGCCTCGTCACTTCTTCTGTATCGGTTAACTCTGCTTTCCTGATGTGAACTTGAGGCATGCTCGTCCTTTAGCTTTAACGCCCGCATTTGCGGCAAATTGGAGCGCAGCGAAAAGTTTTCCGCAAATGCGCTTGTTAAAGGTCATACCTCCTCCATTGGGTAGAAGGTAAAACCAGAATATGTCTTTTTGTGCTCAATAGGCATTTCATAAGCAACTTTTACGATCATTCTGTAATTAGGTAATTCTTTATTTTTAATGTCTGGTTCCGCAAGCAATTGGGCTATTGCTGTGCTAGATGCTTCCTTTTCGGTTGCTGCCTCAACGCGACGTGAAGCAAAGAAACCAGCGGTCTGAATTATTCCATCAACTTCTAAGTTGAAATTTTCACCTTGTACGAAGATTACAAAATTTCGCATAAGACCCTTTAACGCCCCATGCTCATTGATACACATCATGAAACAGCGTTGCCCCCAGTGATGCCAAGCGCGCAAGCAAACTTGGAGATAACTCGAAAGCATAGTTTCGGTTGCTTTGGGAACTCATCCAAACCCTGACTGTACCAACCTTACTAATTTCCTTTAAAAAACGGCAATGCGGCTCTAAAAACGCAACCAACTCTTCTAATGCATCTTCGATTTGAGCATCAGTAGATTCACGCCAACGATAGGAGAACGGATTTGTAGACCAATAGCCTGTTGGGTAAACGCCCTCTAACTTTGTACCTTTCGGAGTCTTTCTATACTCACCTGCTCGCCAGACTCGCTCAGGTTCTAAACCTAGCGTCCGGCTCACGAAATCTGGATCTAGTGCAGGATGATTGATTCTAAGATCGAGAATGTGCGAGTACAGTGCATTAACTTTTCCTTGCCAAGCCTGGTCCTACCCACAAAATGTGGACACACCTGATTTATAAATTAGACGACATGCTAACGCCACCATAAGTGGGCACCACAAAAATGGCGGAACGTAGGTTGCTCCACTGCATGAGATTATTAACCGTGACGCTACCAGAATTCATTGTTTAATGCCTCTTTTGCTATCTTTCGCGCGTGATCATCGTATTCAGCGGAGCCTGCAATCAACTCTAAAAACTCTACACATACTTCCTTTTTAGAGCCACTAATTTTAGAAAATCGCTCATTGAAATACTTCATCAATTCTTGATCTTCAGTATCAGGCAACATCTCAAACAATACTTGCCACGAATTTGAGCGAACTCCTGGTTCGTCAAACAACTTAGGCTCATCGATAATCGCCTTCATATAGGCAGGCAAATAAAATTCTATTCCGGCTGAATCGAGATAGCTCAGGGCCAACATGCATTTGATTAGATGGTCTGTGGGTATCTCCCACCAATTTTCCAAAACATCCTTGGTCCGCGTAATTTTTCGCAACTCGCGTTCATCTCCGATCCAATCATCCATTGCCATTGCAGCGTGTAAGCCACAATGTATTGGAAATGGCACATTTAAAAATTCGTTCATAATTTTGTTCGCTAGCTGATTCACGAATTGAATACCTTGAGCGGTTAACGCAGCGCTATTGGGCGAGCGAAGCGAGTTCTACTGCAGGCCACGCTTTTTGTGGCCGTAACGAATTTCAGCGGTTTGTTAGTTGCATCATATTGCTAGTAAAATTGTTACTATGATAGCGCTGATACTAACTACTATACCCAACAAGTTAAGTCTGTTACCAATGTCCGAAAAAGGAGACTTTCGAAGGCTCTGAGCATAATTAGAATAACTTTCAAACTGAAGTAAGTCTCGGGCCTCAGTGGTCAGCTCTAACTTTCCTACGATCGTGTATTTCGGCCCACTTCCTGTTCGATTTAAAACATATGGAGTTGTCGTGCTGGAGCGAAAAATACCTTTTTCCAACATCTCGATAGCTAAATCACACAAGTAATCGAACTCAGAATCACTAGAGAAGTCCTCTTTCTTCAAGAACTTACTACCACTAATAGTCTTGATAAGTTCGAATTCCCTCTCCTTTAGCATGATTCAAATTCCTTCTGGATTTATTAAGTGCGACTAAC